>JAUYHV010000115.1 GCA_030689845.1 Dehalococcoidia bacterium | reverse complement strand
TTGTTATTAATGGCATAGACGTGCATGTCACCGCTGAGTGGGACTATGCTGCGGGGGCCTATAGGATAAACTCCAAAGCTAGCTCAGCTGAGAAAAGCGTCTCAATCGAGTGCTTGATTGTTGTTGATGTTGGTCTATTTGGTAACGTTATTGCTAGTGATGGGAACCTGGCCATTAATAACTCCGATTTTATTAACGTAGATTTCCCGGGCGAGTCTGATATCTATACCAACGGGAATATTACTATCCAGAACAGCTATATAGATGGTGATGTTAAAGCCAGTGGGACAATTTCGGTCGGTCAAAACGTAACTATAACCGGGGCCATTATCGAGGGAACTGTGGTGCTGGAATTCCCGACAATAGATCCACAGATACACGAGGATAAGGCAAAATTAGGTGGCACCTACATTGGAAACTATAATACAGGAGACCAAACGTTGGGACCATTATATATCGACGGCAATCTGAATTTTGGGGGTAATGACGATGTAATACTTGCAGGGACGGTGTATGTTACAGGGAATGTCAACATGAACAATTCTATCGTCACTGGATTCGGGGACATAATTGCCGAGGGTAATATGACTTTCGGCAACTATATATTTATTGTTGAAAACCCCGTTACCCTGCCACTGCTTATGACCACAGGTGTAGATAAAACCATTGATTTGAATAATGACCGAAGCGGTGTTGGCACAATGGCAATAATATATGCCGCTAACGGTTATATTAGCCTAAACAATGTCGATATAAAAGGGAGCGTAGCGGCAACGCTTATTAGCCTAAATAATGCCACGATTGCATATCCGGCAGAGCTTCGAGGTCGTGCTGACCTGCCCGGGGCGGGTCTGGATACCGTCACCTACACGTTTAAGTAGTGTGTGTTTTGCGAGCCCGGGCCGAAGCGGACCTCTACCTGTTTGGTCCTAAACCAGGTGCGGGGAAGGAGAAATAGTGACAGGGCATCACGAGCAATTGTCCGGGCATCGATCTTTCTGGGTAAGATTGATGTCGGCTTACCATCGGAGCAGTATGAGAGAGCTTCGCTTACAAGTTTTGCGGGGGTTCTGCTGTTGACAGACGTGAAAAAGAGTGATAACCTAATAAGTTGGAAAGCTGTGCATATAAACACGGGTAAATAAGGAAATACCGGTTGTTCCGGTTCCCGGAGGTAATCCGGGCGTAAAGTTTCCGGTGAGGCAAAAACAGTTAATATATAGGAAAGCCTGTTTCATCCGGGAAAAGATTGGAAAGGGCTTCGAAATCCTTTAAATGGTAAAGAAATGGTTTCTGAAAATTTTTTAGAACACCCTGTATCCGGGGAGGAAGTAAAAAAAGAAAATGGGGCCGCCCGTGGGGGGGAAAAGCCTGGCGAAGAGCTTTACAGGGGAACGGTGGAGTTATTGCTGGAACCCGGCATGGACCTGCCGGCCCTGGCCCGGCTGAGTAAGAACCTTGAAGAGGAAAAAGAGATTGAGATTGTTCGTATCAAGGGTTCCTGGGATAATGGGGCAACCATCACCATCCAGTTGGACAAGCCTTTGCCGTTAATGGGTATTTTGTCTGCCGTGGAGGAGGGCGGGTTAGCCTTATCATTTACCCCGGACGATTCAGCCGCTATCGGCGTTGATAGGATCCCCGGAATGGAGGACACCAGGGTGAAACGGATAAAAGTAAG
>JAUYHV010000109.1 GCA_030689845.1 Dehalococcoidia bacterium | reverse complement strand
TCATAAATGGCCTTACAATCTTTGTCATTCCGGGCTTGACCCGGAATCCAGTCTGTTGCTCTGGATTCCCGCTTTCGCGGGAATGACACCAGTAGCACTGCAAATTGTAAAGAGATATTAGAAACACTACACTAGATACGGAGATAAATACCTCGTGAGCGCAAATGTTAACGGCATTTTCCAGGATGTCGAACCGATATATTTAAGAGAGCCGCTGGCGGAAACCCTTGGTGCGTTCCCCAAAGGGAGCGTTCAGGAATACACCTTTTTAGACGTTATAAAAGCCGCCGGCCACGCCTGTCCAACTGTGGCCGGCGCTTATGTAATTTGCCGGAAGTCCCTTCAAGTACTGTATTCGGGAGAAACACCTGTAAGAGGAGAGATAGCTGTTATAGTTCAAGGCGAGCCCGATGAAGGTGTCTACGGGGTCATGTCCCAGGTATTTTCTTTTATCACCGGGGCAGCCCCGTTAACGGGATTTCGGGGACTCGGTCCTAAGTTCAAGAGAAAAGACTTACTCAAGTTTTCTCCGGATAAAATCGACCCGCAGGCTATGAGTTTCGAGTTCCGCAGGCTTGATACAGGGAAGTCCGTAACGGTTAATTTCTATCCCCAGAGGGTGCCTTTTCCCCAGGAAAAAGCTAAAAGGATGGGGGAGTTGATGGAGAGTGTCATCTGGGAGGCAGCAAAAGAAAATGAAATAAAGGAGTTCCAGGAACTCTGGGTAGAGAAAGTAAAGGCCATGGTCATCGAAGAGCAGGGCATAGAAGACTGGCTGAGGGTAAAAGCTTCTTCTGAAAGTTAATAGAAGAGGTCTACCTACACAAACCTGACCTGGGACACGTTCATATTTCCGGGAACACATCTTTTTTAGGAATTAATAGACTCACACTGGCAAACGGGATATCACCAATGGTTTTAGCGCAAATATCATTGCTTTGTATGTTCCCTGAATAAATGTAAATAAAGGAAAGGAATTAACATGGCGAACACCAGCAAGCCGACCGACCATCTGAAAGAAGAGCATCAAAACGTAAAGAAAAAATTGGATACACTGGAACATATTTTTCAAAACCTGGACAAGAAAGATGAGGTTTCGGACAAACTTAAAGAGCTGGCTTCGTTTTTTAAAACAGAATTTTGGGTCCATTTTACAAAAGAGGAAGAAGCGTTATTTCCGGAGATGGAGAAGTATGTACCAAAAGACATGGGACCGATAGGAATGATGTTGGAAGAACATGTAGCTTTGAAAAATACTAACGAAGAGTTGCAGAAATTGTACCCTGTTTATCTTGGGAATTCAGGCAATGCCGAGACCATAACACTTATTAAAAGGCATGGTTTCCGTTTTATCCAGGCATTGAGGGACCATATATATAAAGAAGACAATGTATTGTTCATGATGGCCGATGAGCAACTCAATAAGAGCCAGGTAGACAGTATCAACAACCAATTCAAAGACATCGAGAATAAACAAACAGCCGGCTAATGCCGGCTTTCCTGCCCCTTACTTTTAATCAACCCGGGGTTGAATAGTTTTTTTTATCATACATTGTTTTTTTTGGTTCCAAACTTAACGTTTTATGAGGGTGGCGCAAGTATTTCCAGGAAAGATAGGTAAGCTCTGCCAACTATGCTTCTACTTTCCCTTGAGCAGCCAGGTAATCTCGCAAGTCATCCTTACTAATAGCAGCACCCATCCCTCGTAGCGAATCGGCAAAAACAATATGTTTTGGCAATTTATAAGCAGCCAAACGCTCCTTGCAAAAGCCTCTAATCTCCTGTTCAGTGACCACCGCTCCCTCCTTCAATTTGATAGCGGCGGCAACTACCTCACCACGCAATTTATCAGGAATGCCGGTGACCACGGTTTCCGCTACCATGGGATGGGTGGATAATACTTCCTCGATGTCGCTGGGATATACATTCTGACCTTTAGTGATAATAATTTCCTTCTTCCTGCCCGAGAGAAAAAGATAGCCATCGTTATCAATTCTTCCCATGTCGCCGGTGTGTAACCAACCGTCCTGTTTGGCCTCAGCTGTAGCCTGTGCATTATTATAATAGCAAGTCAATATCGGCCCCCTGACAATTATTTCACCATCCTCATCCGGGAGTAACTCTTCACCATTATTGTCCACCGCCCTTATCTCGAAGCCGGATAGGGCCTTCCCTGACGAATTAATTTTTTTATCACCATTCATATTCTGATAGGTAACGTGAGATACAGCTTCGGTAAGGCCCCAAATATCGAGTATGTCCAGACCGTAATACTGCTTAAATTGCTGAATAATCTCAGAGGTTATGGGGGCGCCAGCACTACAGCACAAGCGCAGAGACCTAACATCGCTCTTTACTCCACTCCGCATCGCAACGCTAATCGCCAGGGCATAGATATAGGGTACTCCCATGTATATTGTGCCCTTCTCCCTCTCAACGGCTTCGAAAAAGCTACCAATAGACCTTCCGGTCCCGGGCACAATGACCACGGTACTGCCTTTATTAACGGACGTCATTAGCACCGACCCCAAACCGAACATGTGGTACAACGGTAAGGCAAACAGCAGCACAACGTCTCTTTCAGATTGTTGAAACCCGTCTCCGGATACGGCTGCATGAGTTACGATACTCCGGTGTGACAGTGCCGCCCCCTGGGGGTGATTGGACGGTCCCCCGGTATAAGAAATTGTAGCTAAATCATCGGGCTCCAAAGCTACCTCGACTCTCTGTGCAGAACCTTGAGCCATAATCTCCTCGTAGCTGAGAAATTCACCTTCTTTCCTGTAACCCTGGACTATGACATGTTCAATAGAATTAAAGCGAGATAATACTGGAATTAACGGCTCCAGAATGGCACTTTCCGCCACCAAAACCTTTGGTTGACAGTTACCAAACAATGATTGTAGCTCGCTAAATTTATATTCTGTGTCCATGGGAACAGCTATAGCCCCAGTCTTGATTATTCCAAAAAAGACAATGACAAATTCCGGGCTGCTGGTTAGCAGCGTTGCCACCCGATCACCCTTCCCAATACCAATTTTTATCAGAGCATTGGCTATTTTATTTGAACTCTCGTCCACCTCAGCATAAGATATCCGGCGATCACCAAAAACAATGGCCGACTTTCCTGAATACTGGTTTACAGCTTCCTCTAACATCAGTTTAATATTCAATATTTCCTCCTCTCTAGGCTCTCTATCTCACAGAATTGCCCCGATCATCTTCATCCAGGTATAAGTCTGGTGGTACTTATTGGTTAACCGTAACCAATAAGGAAATGACGATAACCAGAATGCTTAGGCTAATATGACCTTTCCCCGTTTTACAGGTCGATAGCAATTAGTGTCTTACCGGTGTTTCCCATATGTTCATGAGGTGGAAGACCTCTGAGTGAGCCATAATATCAATTTTTGGAATATATTATACACTATCCGCCACTATTCAATACGATATATATCTATCATTTTTCAGGCTTATAAACCAGTTCTTGTTTATATATTCCTCAATCAGGGTTAATGGCTCACGGTAACACCATTCGAGATACCACCTCCCAGCATTATTTATTGGAAGGGAGTGAGGGATGAAATCTAACAAATCGATGGATAGTGCAAGCCTTCGATACGGGGTAGTTAATTATAAAATTGTCTTTTATTCGATTCCTGTGGACAAAAGGATTTATAATAACGTAAAGATAAACGTGCTGAACATTTCGCGGGGGTATGCCTTCAATTACATTCAAAATATAAAGTCCCAGCATCAAGTTCTCTCCCGAGAACGAGAGGGGAAACCATGCCCATTGAGGGTTAAATGAATAATAAACTGGCAATTATCGCAGCAGCCCTTGCTATCATGGTACTAGCAGCGTGCGGAGGCTGGAATACACCCGCCCATTACGTGCCGACGCAAACTGTTCCGCCAACTGCCGTGGCGTTAGGTGAAACCTGGCAGACCAGGTGGGACGAGACCGTAGCGATGGCCGGGAAAGAAGGCCGGGTTATTATGGTTTATGCTACTATCAGTCCGAAGGTCCGGTCTACTATAGGCAAAGCATTCAAAGATAGGTTTGGCATCGAAATAGAATTCGTAACAGGCGAGGCCTCGGAACTTACGCTTAAGCTGCGTGGCGAACGGCAGGTTGGTTTATATCTGGGTGATGTTGTCCTGGCAGGAGCCGGCCCCCTTATCACTTCTATGAGTCCTGCAGGTTTGCTGGATCCGTTACCACCTGTACTTATTCTGCCTGAAGTAGTGGAGACCAAAAAATGGCAAAGCGGCGTACTTCCGTTTGCAGACAGGAAGACCAAGGTCATGGGACTTACGACACAATATAATGTCGGGTTGACACGGAACACCGAATTAGTCAACGAGGGGGACCTGGTCTCTTTCCATGATCTATTAAGGCCTGAGTGGAAAGGTAAAATAGTCATGATTGACCCCTCAGTCAGGGGTAGCGGCAGCGACCTCGTCGTCTCCTGGGCGCTGGGAGCCTGGGGTGTGGAAGAAACGAAGGAATACCTTCGGGGACTGGTTCAGCAGGAGGTAACACTTATAAGGGACTCACGTCTTCACGTCGAGTGGGTGGCCAGGGGTAAATATCCCCTTGGACTCGGGGCCAGTAAGGCACATTTGGCTTCCTTTGTGCGGGCTGGCGCTCCTGTCCTGCCGATGGAAATGGCGGAAGGCGGCTATATAACGTGGGGACCCGGTGGTCTGGGACTACTGATCAAACCAGCCCACCCGGCAGCGGCCACGGTGTTTATCAACTGGCTCTTGAGCCGAGAAGGTCAAATAATCTTCTCAAAAGCCTTTGGCACTCCCAGCAAACGCATTGACGTCCCGGCTACTGACATAGACCCATCCCTGGTCATGGTGCCGGGAGATAAGGTTTATATCGAAGATGAGCAAGGCATTCTTGCCAATGGCCAGGTGATAACCATGGTCAAAGAAGTCATGGCTCCTTTATTCAAATAAGCGGGTGTCCCAGGGTTCCTCGGATTGAGGTCGATTGGACGGATTCAACGATAGCTGGATTGTCCAAGAAATTCCAAGGTGCACAACGTGACGAAATGTGACCCGGTCAAAAGAATATTGCGCTTAACTGGATATTATTTAGCGAAAGGGCAACCGGTACGATCTGAAGGGACTGGGTAAGAAGAAACCCCTATTAAGACTATGGAACCTGAAGAGAATATTTCTGTCTGAGCCTGCCTGAGACTTCCCTTGTTAACTCGAAGGCTCGAACTGTTGTCTGCATGCTCCTGGTCCCAAGGCCACAAGCTGGTGTTATCAGGCTTTGTCTTAACAAGTCTTCATATTCAATTCCGTTAGCTGCCAGGTATTCGAAGCTGTATTCGAGCCGATTCATCAGGCTATCGGCATCTTCTTTGAAGACGTCTTCGGAGGTCGGCACTATTCCCCATGCTATTATGCCGCCTTTTTGTGTGAAGTCCCTTATTGCTCCAGGATGTAAAACAAACCTGTGGGAATAGTTGTAGGCATCAAACGAGATCACATCAACCAGATCGAGAAGAAAGGGCCAATTTGTATTCGTGCAGCAGTGAACACCTCTCAATCCCCTGATAACCCCGAGGATAGCCTGAAGGTCTTGCTTCGCTTTTACCTCATCATATCCTATATGAGGGCTGTATATCAGGTCCAAGCTGGATTCATCGATGAATATCATTACGTTTGGGCTGACGGTCCTGAGTAACTCCTCTTGATACCTCACCTTCATCTGGAGATTTCTAATGAGCGTATCCCTCATGGTATCGTCATATATCATCGGCTTTCCATTTGCCGCCGTTACATTCAAACCAAAACTAATAGGGCCAATAATCTGCCCCTTAACAGCCTTGACACCTTTCATCCGTTCTTTGAACTTAAGGAACCAGTGTAAACCCCGGGCGTACCGCTCACCTATAGCAAAGTCCTCGGATATTCCGTGGGTCTCAAAATCAACGATCCGCTGGTAAAAAGACCCCAGTTGAGATTCAAATATCTCAGGATCGATATAGAGCTTATCGCCTTCGGCAACAAAGCCGGGGAAACCCTCAAAGAATTGCGGCATACTCTCCTTGGAACTCTTTCTGGGCAACTGTGGCCAGTACGGGACATCAAAATACTCGAACACCATATCGCAGGCAGCTGCTGCATCCGTGCAGGGCACAGAGCCAATCCCGGTTGTCAGACAATTTGCCTCAAATTCCATATGCAGAGGTTTTCCTTATCTCCAGCATTTTATGTCTCCTATTTTGGAGCCACCTCTTCAACAAGTTTGGCCACTCTCCGTTTTACCTCGTCCCTAATTTTCCGGACCTCTTCAATAGGCTTACCATGGGGGTCTTCCAGTGCCCAATCTTCGGTCTCGATGAAACTTGCCGGGCAGACTGAACGTGCGTCAGCACCACAGCCCATGGTGATCATCCTATCTGCTTTCTCCACCATATCCATGGTGAGCGCCCTGGGTTTGTTGCCGCTGATATCTATACCCACTTCTCGCATCGCCTCACTTACTGCCGGGTTGACATTGTCAGCAGGCTGAGTTCCCGCAGAGAAAGCCTGTGCTCTCCCCATAGCTAACCGATTGAAGAAAGCCTCCGCCATCTGGCTTCGACCTGAGTTATGCACACAGACAAATAGAAGTGTTTTCATATGCTACCTAAATTAAAAAACAGAATCAGTGAAAACCTATTTTACCATTTAATCTTTAAGGGCCCCAAAAAAGAATATATTGTACCGGAAACCCACGAAATATTTTGATTTGCTAACGAAAGCGGGTACCTTTTCGATTGATTGTGCAATGAAGAAGGAGCGTACAATCCGATGGAATGTGGCAACGGCTCCCCCTTGTTAGAAATTTATCCAATTTGCAAGTTAAAACCCAACTTGATAGACTGGCTATTGTGGCGCTGTTCCCTTGTATCCCAGCAGGGTATGGGCTGCCGACATTGCAGGACATCATGGCAGAGCTGGCCAAGCCAGGGCGTGACCCTCGCCAACAGTTTAAGGCCATCGCTTTCGCTACTGACATCGGTACCATTAACCGGCTCACTCCGGGAATGAAGCTGGCCGGAATCGTGACCAATGTGACCAATTTTGGAGCTTTTGTTGACATCGGCGTGCACCAGAACGGTTTGGTGCACATCAGCGAATTGTCTGATAAATTTGTAAAAAACCCGACTGATGTAGTCAGGGTCAATCAAAAAGTTATGGTTACGGTACTCACTATCGACCCGGAAGGTAAACGCATTTCTCTGTCAATGAGGTCGGATACGTCCTCGCCCGGACATCCTGGGGCAGACATTTAATAACAAAGATTATGTTGGATTGGCACTTATACCTGGTTAGATGTCACGATGGAAGTTTGTATACAGGAATTACGACTAATGTCGCCCGCAGGTTTGCGGAACACCAGGAAAATACCGGTGCGGGAGCAAAATACCTTCGAGGCAGGGGGCCCCTGATGTTGGTTTTCCAAAAGAAATTAGGCAGCAGAAGCCTGGCACTGGTTGTGGAAAATAAGGTTAAGAAGCTGTCAAAGGCAAGAAAAGAAGGACTGGTAAAAACCAGGAAACATATCGAGGTGATAATCAAACAGGCTGAGTCGTAAATTACCGTTAGATATTTCCAACTTGCTTCACGGCTGATTATCCCTGATTGGCTTAAGAAGATATTCCAATCCGTTAAGCCTGATTTCATACATGGCAGACAACAGCATGCCAATATTTCCTGGAGGAAAACCTTTCCGGTGGAACCATGCCAGATAAGGTTCAGGCAGATCACAAAGAATACGATTTTTGTATTTCCCGAAGGGCATACGCATACGCACCAATTCAAGCAACATTTGAGGATCGATAGTGGTGATGTTCTTATTTTGTTCCATTCTTACTTAAATCCCAATATACTACATTAATAACCGGTGACGGCCTTGCTAACCAGGGCGATGAGATCATCTATGGCCAGGCGCTCTTTGGTTTTGGCCATGAATCCGCTTTTGTGAGCGAAAGCAATCTCCGGGTGGTCTGAAATCAGGGAAAAATCAACCGGTGTTCCTTCGAAGCGGAAAAGACGCCAGCCCATATCGCGGCGGTCCAGGGAAATGACGATATCGGGCGGATTTTCTTCTATGCGTCGAAATTCCTCCAGCCCGGCGGACTCCCTCGTTTGCCCGATCATGGCAGGCACCCCCGCAATTACCAGCCTGGAACTGTTTTTCCAAAAATCAATCTGGTTTTTAAGCATGCAGGCATCCTCAATGATATGAGCGCCGAAAGCCTTAAGCAGAGGCAGGGATGATTCCGGCTCGGAAGCGAAGCTATCCATTAGCCAGGTTTCTACCGGATTCCGGTTTACGAGATCATCACCGGCATGATATTTTATGGAACTCTTACCCGGCCCGATTCGGTCCACACTGTCTTTGAAATGCCACCAGGGCATGACGGACATAGTCTCCAAAAGCCCCAGGTATCCGGCCACCAAAACAAAGGAGGCCGGGCAGTTCTTGTCCTGGTGATGATCGAAATTACGTTTTTCCGGCTCATGCCGATCGCCGATGTCTACCACCCACGCATTGGAATTATCCAACTCTGCCTGTGCGGGCTCACGCCGCTCGATGCGGAATACCATGTCTGTATGCCTGGCCAGGATCAGGCTGATGGCTGCCACCTCATCAAAATGTGCACTGCCAGGATGCGTGATGATCAATTGGATCTTCATTGCTACCTTCCTATGATATCAGGAATGAAGACACCCTGAAAAGAGCCTGTTTGCAAAAAAGGGGAAATAATGGGATTCAGAGCATCGTTTACAGCCTTATTTTGAGGCCAAGAAGACCTGTAAGCCGAGTTCTGTATCCTTCCGCTGCCGGAAGGACGATGACCATCTATCTAGCCCTGGCGTTGCCGCCAGGGTCAAGCGACCAACCCGAGGGCAGGTCGGGCACCTTATGCCCTCCTATTTGGCCTTGCTCCGGGCGGGGTTTACCCGGCCGTTCGATCTCTCGAAACGCCGGTGAGCTCTTACCTCACCTTTTCAACCTTGGTCTGCCATAAGCAGGCCGGTATAGTTTCTGTGGCACTTTCCGTAGGGTCACCCCCCCTTCGTGTTACGAAGCGCCCTGCCCGATGGAGCTCGGACTTTCCTCTCCGGTTGCGGGAACCCGCAGCCGCAGCGGTCATCCGGTCTTCTTGACCAGTTTCCAATCTACTACAAATTCAACCCAGTGTCAAAAACAGGTTGTCAATCAGCTTATCAGCTTCGCTGTTCTCTTCTCTGGGTACCCACTTTATGGAATATTTTTCGCACCGGGTAAGTAGCCGGCAGGCCGTCTGAAAAAGGGACTTTAATTTTGGTTCTTTCACTTTGTAGTTGCCTCGAATTTGTTCAACTATAAGTTTTGAGTCCCCCCTTATATCCAGGGACACGGCACCCAGCCTCAATGCAGCCTCAATTCCAGCAATCAAAGCTGAATATTCGGCTTGATTATTTGTGGCAACGCCAATCCTTTTTACCACTTTCCCTACGACTTCGCCCCTGGAATTCTCCAGTATCACTCCAATACCGGCTGGGCCGGGATTTCCCCGTGATGCTCCGTCAAACTTGATGATGATATGTTTTTCTACGGGGCTCGCCGCACTTGATTCGTCACTCAACGAATAATACCCTTAAACAGTTACTGCAATAAACCAGTTCTGTTCCCGCCCTTGCTTTTTGAATAATACCCACGGGTAATGTTACCCTGCAGCCCTGGCACATCCCACGCTCTATTTTGGCGATGGCCTGGGTTTTCTGGGATGCGAGGGCTTCATATGTTTTCAGTGCTGATGGCTCTATTGTTTTCACCAGGTTTTCTCTCCCCAATTCTTGATGAGAAAGATTGCTTTCCGTTTCCCGTATTTTTTCATTCAATCTGTCCTGTTCTTCCTTCCAGTCCGCCTCAGTACTTTTCAGTGCTTCTTCCTTTTTTACCAGCTCCGTTTTCATCTCGTCGCTCTCCAACATCGCCTCAAGGACAAGGTCTTCCCTTTGCTTCACCTGGGCCTTGTGGTGGTCGTAATCTTCCTGTAGGCTCACCAGTTCCTTCGGGTTTTTTACTCCACCGCCAAATAATTTCTGGTGCAGCGGTTTTATTTTCTCCTGAAGGTCGGAAATCTCATTTTCCAGGTCATGCTGGCATTTTTTCCTATTTTCTACAACATTAACAAATTCAGCTACCTCTTTCCTGGCCAATACAACCGTTTCGGTCTCACCAAGCTGTTTTTTCAAAGCCCTTATCTGCTCAGAGTAAACTGCTATGGTTCGGTCAAGTTCTTGAAGTTCATATAGTTGCTTAATTTGGTTCAATTCTTATTTCTCCGAAATCTAACGGTTAACCTTGTCTAAT
>JAUYHV010000106.1 GCA_030689845.1 Dehalococcoidia bacterium | reverse complement strand
GTAGTGTCTCTAATATCTCTTTACAATTTGCGGTGCCATTGGTGTCATTCCCGCGAAAGCGGGAATCCAGAGCAACAGACTGGATTCCGGGTCAAGCCCGGAATGACAAAGATTGTAAGGCCATTTATGAGACACTACACTTGTTCGGTATACTCTTTCTGAGCTTTTACATATGGAAAAAATAATTGCCCCTTTCACCTCGTGTTCTGGCGAGGTGAAAGGAGCAATTATCGTTGTTTTTTTCCTTTATTAGGAAACCGCTGTTATGCCTGGTGGCAGGCCTTGCAGGTCTCGTTGGCGCGACCGGCGTGGTCGGCGGGAACGGGAGCCGGTCCTCCGGCGGCATGACACATCAAGCAGTTATCGCGACCTTCTACAGGATGAGGTATTTTAGGTGGACCACTGGCTGCCGGAGGTTGCGTTGCTGGTGGACTGGTGGGTGCTGCCGTTGGAGCCGCGGTTGGCGCCGTCGCCGGAGGCCTGGTCGGAGCGGTTGTTGGGGCCTGCGTCGCAGGAGCCTTGTGGCATGCCTTGCAGGTCTCGTTGGAGCGGCCTGCGTGGTCGGCAGGTACCGCCACGGGGCTGCCGGCTGCATGGCACGACATGCAGTTATCGCGTCCTTCAATGGGGTGAGGAATAGCCGCGGGCTGCCCGGCCGGGGGCCTTGTCGGCGCGGAAGTGGGAGCCGCGGTTGCTGCCGTCGTAGGAGCCCGGGTAGGCGCGGCTGTGGGCCTCGGCGTGGCCGCCGGTTTGCCGCAGGCTGCAATCAGAACTCCCGCCACCAGGAGCCCGGTGAAGGCAAGGGTAATTACAAGTTTACCTTTCATATATTCCTCCTTTATTATTTATTCCCGATATTAAGTGGCGCATTGCAGAGGGTTCAAAAAGGAATGGGTTATTTTTTCGTCCGTAAAATGAAAAAGGGGACTATATCCGGATTTCTGGGGATATTTCCCTTTTTCTGATTGTTTACAATATTTATGCTCTCTATTCCCGTATTCCGGGTCTATTCGGTGGCTGATATTTAAAGCGGCGGGGTCCCGGTTCGGGAGCCCGCCGCTTCATTCATGGGTTTACCGGGGTAATCTAAGGGGTTGCTATTTAAATACCGCCATGATGTCGTTGATTACCTTACTAAGAGTAGCCTGGGGATCCTTCCCCGCTTCGATAAGATAGCCACCGGCTTTGGTATGCTGGTTAAACGCGGCCAGTTCACCGGCCTCATCTTCGTTGATCAAATGAGCCCTGTGACATCCGCCGCAGGCCCTTGAAGCAGGGCCGGTAACATAACTCGGCACAGCACCGATGTTCCTGTCCTTGGTCCATTTATATGCTGCCGAGTGTAACCCGGGCATCGACTTGGACTGGTCCGGCACATTGAACGTGCCTTCATTGTGGCAGGATTCACAGTTTTTAATTCCAAACGTTGGGTAATCGGCCTCTACGTGATGGGCATAACGGACGGCCGCTACCGGATCTTCGAATTTAATAGTGTTAGAATCAAACACCTGGAACGAGTGGATTGCATGGGCATAGGAATCGATTGACCTCGACTGCATTTCCAGGTGAGAACCACCGGCAAGCCCTACGTGACACATCCGGCAGACTACAACATTGCCGCCCCTGTCAGGCGTGTGGAAGGTTGTTGCCAGCGCGTCATGACAATTGTTACAGCCACCGACCTCTTTCACGATGGGGAGGTAGAAGCCGTCGTCAAAGTCATTCAAACGAAGGTCAAAGGTCCTCGAGGGAGCAATGAGGGCAACCTCTTCACCATGACCGTTATCCAGCATAGGCAAAACCGCAATTTCCATTCTCCTGATTGTACCGTCTTTGATCATGTCAGCCCATTCTGACAAGTCGGACGAAACCTTCCATGAGCCGGCGGCTTTCGATAAGGTCTTGAAGTACTTATGTTCGGTGCCGACTTCATATGCCCCCTTGGGTAAGTCACCGTCAGCACGCGAAATCGTACCATTGCCGCTGCTGTCATAACGGTCGTGTCCATTGACGATGAAATCTTTGGTGTCATAGCCATAGAATCCGATCATCAGTTCCGGCACGATATTAGCTGAATCAAGTGATCCAACAGCGCCAGTCGCACTGATATCGATGGTAAGATCGGTGCCCTTTAAAACCGCACCGTCAATGCTGACTTTAATGGCGTCGGAATACCTCTTACCGTCAGCGGTATAGATCATCTCGTTATAACCGCTGTGGATGTCCTTGAATACCGGCATACCGGTTCCTGCTTTGTGGCAGCTTGTACAATCTATGGTGTCCAAGTTCATACTGCCATGAATTGCCGGGGGCAATGCGGTTTTCAGTGCCGGCGCCCTGAGGGGGTCGGTCCCTTCCTTTGGCCCTGTTACAGGGTGACAGCTCTTGCAGGTCTCCACCTTGAAATTAGCATCCGTTAATATCTTATCAAGTTTGCCTTTGTGGCATGTCGCGCAGTTTGACATGGACTGGGGATAGGGGAATTCCATGGCATGCGACATATGCACGTCATTCATGAGCCTCGTTTTATATGCGTACTGGGTTTTTTCCGCAGCCGTCTTCGCACTACCAGCTGCTATCTCAGCATACCGTGCAGGATTATCAACTAAAATCTGCCAGTCTTCATGGCCGCCGGTACCGTTATCCAGGTGACATGCTTTACAGGTGTAAAAATCATCCCCGTTACCGTCATTTCCAGCATCGCCATAGATGTAGGTATGCTTAAGGTAAGGAACGGTGTGGCATTTTTCACAGCCTGAGACATTTGCGGCAGAAACGTAATCAACGCCTGCTCCCGTTTCTAACAAAGCCGCAAACGGATATTTAGGGCTCGAAATGTGTTTAGCGCTGTTTGTATAAAGTACTTCATCACTGCCATACACTACGACGAGGCCATTTAACTTATTTAAATCGACCAGATCTGCGGGTGCCTTTTCAACCAGGGTACTGGTCGTTACGCCGGAGCCGTCGTATGTCAAGGTCCCTTTTATGGACGTTCTGGCAGCGTACGGCTCGTATTGGAACTTTGAACCGGTATAAGGTGAGAAATAAATATTCAGCGAATCCGCGTTTCTTCCATCAAAGGGCGCGCCTTTTTTGGTCATTTTGAAAGTTACAGTGTGGGTATCAGGCGATGAAGAAAACTTGTAGGCTAAATCCGTAATTTTTATGACGCCGTCCTGGTAGAATTCATCATAAGAAGCCTGGTGTTTGTCGCCAGCACCTTTATGACAGACTGCGCAGGACTCAGGTTGGGCAGAGACTGAAACAACTGCCGCAGCACCGGCAGGACCGGCAGGGCCGGAAGGGCCGGCAGGACCAACTTTACCAGCAGGACCAGCAGCCCCCGCGGCTCCAGCAGGTCCGGAAGAGCCAGCTGGGCCAGCTGGGCCTGCGCCGCCCTGGCAGGCCGCAGCCACCAATATTAAAATAAAAATGAGTGATATTCCCCCCCACTTCCACCACTTTTGATCGATTTTCCGCATAACTAAGCTCCTTTCTACGGGTAAACCCAAGCGCGAATTAAATTTAGATTGCTATTTTAATTAAGAGTGCTCGTTATGTTTAAGGCTATGGGGCTAATTATAAAGGATTAGTACTAAAAAGTCAAAAAATATTATATCAGGTTTAATATGTGGTTGTTAAGTATGCGGAGTACCAAAAGATACCTTTTTATTTTAAAAATAGTACCTATTTTTGTATAGGGTACAGGTGTTAAAACGCTTTTCAGACACCTATACCCTGTCGCCAGGAAACAAAATTGGCAAAGGAGATTGTATTTTGATCGTCGTCGAAAGCTGCCTGCCGGAAACCGGGTTAGCTACCTCAAGAGAACAGCCCAAGAAAAAAGGTGCTGAGTCAGGAGGTCAGCAGCCCCGACTTTAAAGTGTCTTTAAATGTGTTTTAAGCTTTTCCGATTCGGAACATCTTGGTGCCGCATACCGGGCATACACCCTGGGTAGCGGGTTTCTTGTTCTTCATGACAATGGATTTTGAATTTTTCATTTCTCTTTTTGCCCTGCATTTCACACAATAAGCTTGCATTGATATCCCTCCTTGGTGATTTGCCTTGAATAATAAACCATTCCGTTCGGGAATGTCAATAGGTAAAATCCAAAAAGTTAAATAATTATTAAAAAATTCACATTGCCGAAGAATTGGAAGGTCGGTAATCATCGCATCGACCTGGTGGAATTTAGGATTGCCAGGAGGGCGACGCCCATATCGGCAAAAACGGCTTCCCACATGGTGGCGATGCCCAGGGTGCCGAGGGCGATAAATATGCCTTTTATGGAGAGGGCCAAGACAATATTCTGCCATACTATACGCCTGGTGCCCCTGGCAATCTCAATGGCCACGGCAAGTTTTGAAGGCGCATCGCTCATAATCACGATGTCGGCGGCTTCGATGGCGGCGTCGGAGCCCAGTCCGCCCATGGCAACTCCCACATCTGCCAGGGCAATTACAGGGGCATCGTTAATACCGTCACCCACAAAGGCGAGCTTGTCCCCTTTTACGGCCCGGTTTTGCAGTTCCCTGACGGCCTTGACCTTGTCTTCCGGCAGGAGTCCTGAAATATATGAGTCAACCCCTAACTTCGCCGCAACCGGGGCGGCAGCGGCTTCCATATCACCGGTCAGCATTATTACATTCTTCACCCCGTGGCGTTTAAGCGCCCTGACGGCTTCCAGGGCATCGTCTTTGACGCTGTCGGAGATAATAATGTAACCGGCATAACGGCTGTCATAAGCCAGGTGGACAGCTGTTCCCCCGGCATTACAAACCCCATGGGAGATGCCTTCATCGTGGAGCAGCGCGTCATTTCCGGCGACAACCGGAACACCGTCTATGTTTGCCTTGATTCCCTGCCCCGTAATTTCCAAAAAATCTTTAACTGCCGAAGGGTCCGGCGGCCTTCCGTAGGCTTCTATGACGGATTGGGCGATGGGGTGGTTTGACTGGGTCTCTATGATGGCTGCCAGTTTGAGGATTCCATCCCGGGTAAATCCGTTTGCCGGAACTATCTCCGTCACTTGAAAGCTTCCCTCGGTAAGAGTCCCTGTTTTATCGAAAACGACCGTCTTTACCTTTGTCAGGGCATCCAGGTAAGCGGCCCCTTTTACAAGTATTCCCTTTTTTGAGGCGCTGCCGATACCTCCGAAGTAACCCAGGGGGATGCTTATCACCAGGGCGCACGGGCAGGAAATAACCAGCAGGACCAGGGCGCGGTATGTCCATTCGGAGAAAGATGCCCCGGTAATCAGGAGCGGCGGCACAATAGCAACCAGTAAAGCTGTCAGGACCACCGCCGGTGTGTAATACCGGGCGAATGTGGTTATAAACGCTTCCGGCTGCGACTTCCGGTCAGCGGCATCCTCCATCAGTTGAAAAATCCTGGATACCGAAGAATCGTGGAAATTTTTTGTAACCCGGATTGTCAGGGTTCCCGTCCGGGCGATCATCCCCGCCAGTATGTTCTCTCCCGGGGATATCCTCCTGGGGACTGCTTCCCCGGTAAGGGCGGACGTATCCATGCTGCTGGTACCCTCAAGGACAATGCCGTCCAGGGGAACCCTCTCGCCGGGTTTGACCACTATCAGGTTGTCTATGGCGACTTCGTCGGGAGGGACCTTCACCAGTTCGCCGTCTTTCTTGAGGTTGGCATAGTCGGGACGGATATCTAAAAGGGATTTTATGGAACGGCGCGAGCGGTTCACCGAGAGTTCCTGTAACAGCTCACCAACTTTAAAAAAAAGCATCACCGCGACAGCTTCAGGAAACTGGCGGATTAAAAGGGCGCCGACAGTAGCCACCGACATGAGGAAGTTCTCATCGAAGACCAGGCCACGGCTGAGGTTGCGGTACGCTTTCAAAAGGACGTTCCAGCCGCTGAGGAGGTAGGCAGCCAGGAAAATAGGAAACTCGACCCACGAGTATGAAGTTTCCTGGAGTAACCGTGAAAACATAATGCCCGCAGCCAGGAGAAGCGCAGTCGGGATGATAAAAAGAAGCTCCTTTCTTAAGCTGAATTCCTCCTCGGCGCATTTGTAGCAGTACCCCGCGGCGCCGTGGGGACAGGTCTTTGATGTCTCTTGTCTCATTTCAGTCATAATATTTCAGACAGGCCGGGAAAGTTATTGAAAAACAACCTTGCTTAAACCGTTACAGGATTTTACCTGTGACGGATGTGTTCCAGGCAGACGTCGAGAAGGACGCGAATATGGTCGTCGTTGAGGGAGTAAAAGGCCATCCGCCCGTCTTTGCGCTGCTTCACCAGCCTCAATGTCCGCAGGATCCTGAGGTGCTGGGAAACCGCCGACTCCGAGATACCCACGACACAGGCTAAATCGCAGACACAAAGTTCGTGATGTACCAGGCTGTAAATGATCTTGGCCCTGTTGGAGTCTGCCAGGGCGGAAAAAATCTCCGCCAGGTCCGCGTATTTCCGGTCGTCCAGCATCTCACCCCTGGCAGCGTCTACCTTTTCGGGGTGGATTTCCCGGGTTTTGCAGCGGTCTCCGGCCACGAATTAAACCTCCTGTAATACTATATATAATAAGGAAAGGATATTAATTAAAAATTATAAAAATATAAACATCTGCGTAGATGCTAATGTAATTATAGCACGAAGAGTCAATAGTAATCGGCGGTTTTTTCAGGGAACGACGTTTAAAACCATTGTTTTGAAAGGGCAGAGGTGGTGGACCTTTTTAAAAAGCGACCTGGCTGCTCTAAATAAAAAGGGGAAGCCCTCCGAGGCTTCCCCTTTTTTTACTCTGGTTTACGGTACTTGATTAATGTCATTCGGCTGCACGGGGGTAAGGAGGCTTGTAGGGATTAGAGATATTATGCACCTTGTCCGGTGAAAAATCTTTGCCCGCACCGTGGCAAGTGCCACAGGTCTCCACTGCCTCTGGCCCGTATGGGTCTGCGCCCGGCGGGAGCAGGGTCATCAGCTTGGCATGAGTCTTGGCATCGTCGCTGTCGTGGCAGGACAAACATGCCAGTCTGGACGGCTCAGTCTTCCAGGTACCGGTAGTAGTGTCATCGTGGCACTTGGTGCAGTTCCTGACATCCTGCGGGAAAATGATTTGGCCGAAGAGTATAGCGTCCGCTTCCCCGTGGACCTCCTCAGGTTTGTCAAGGTAGGCGCCGAAGTGGACTCCGTGGACCCGCCTGGCCAATGGCGCAGCGCCATAGCCGTAGTTGCTATCGTTCCACCCTGTTTTTCCGGATAACTGCTTTTGGTTATCATGGCAATTCTTGCAAAGGTCAGTGGCCAGGGCGAAGGGATAAGAACCGTGCATGTTCGTGTCCCCGTGACAGTTGGTACAATTGGTGGCGACCGGCTTTTCAACAGTTTTAGTGCTAACCTGGAAGTTGATTAGGCCGACGCTGCTGCTGCTGACGCCTTCAGGCCTTGCCTGGACGAAGATCGTGTAGGTACCCGGCTTCAGTCCGGCAACGTTATCGAGCTTGTAGGTTATCGCTGTCGCAGAGCGGCTGAGCCTGGGATCTTCACCATGGCTGTTACCGATACGGAGGTCATTGTAGATGTAGGAGGTGCTGCCGGAGCGGGAATGGTCGGCGGCAGCCGAAGTAAGCACCGGTAAAGCATTGGCACGAGGCCCGGATACCTGCATTCGCACCCGGCTCCAATTCTTCGTGGTGATGGTATTCGGGTCGACGGTCCTGCCCAAAGAATCTTTAAAAGAAATAGTCAGGACTGGTCTATCCCCGGCGGCGTAAAACTCTGCGTTTGCCGGTCCACTCAAAGACAGATCAATAGTATGTGTTCGAACCGGTCCGGTAACCTCGTGAACTGTTTCAACCGCTGCCAGTCCGCCGGGTTCTGGAGTGTGGCAGGCGCTGCAGGCCGAATCGTTAGCCTGGGAGCCGCCTGCGTGGGCTTTGGCCTTGTCAGGTTTGCTGGCGGCGTCGCCGAACCAGATATTGTCATGACAGGCTCCGCAGGCCAGACGGGAGGGCTGGGTCTTCCAGCGGTCATCGGTATGGCAAGCGGTGCAGTTTTTAATATCTGCCGGAAACTCCACGCCCAGGTAGTCGGCAAAAATGCCTTCTATCCCGGCTTCGTGGTCGCCGATGCTTTTAAAGCTTTTCAAGTCAGCGCCGTTGTGTACGCCGTGGACCCGGACTACAATCGGGTCAACTTCACGGGTATCGGTGGTTCCAGGAATGACGTAGGAGGCGTAGCCGTCGTTATTGTGGCAGCTCTTGCAGGTACGTACGGGAACCGAATCGATGGAGGGACTGCCGTAAGCGCTCCGTCCCGGGTCGACGTGGTGGAAATAGAACTGCCCGCTGTCGGCGCCGAGGTGGCAGGCGGCGCATTTTTCCTTTTCAACTATCTGCTTTTCAACGGTCGCCGTCCCCAACTGGAAGTCAACCAGCACGAAGGCCTGGTTCACCGGCGGGGCACCCTTTTTTATGACCCATAGAGACGCAGTATAGGTGCCGGGCTCTTCGGCGCTGACTGCCTGGAGGGCATACTTCAGGGTGTTGCCGCTGGCCTGGACCTTTGAGTCCTTCAATATATCGATGTAATGGTGGGGCCTCACGGCGCGGTCGATGGCGGCGTTGAGGAGTTTTATCGCGGTCTTTGTCTGGGTGGTTTCCTGGGGGCCGTACATGTAGAGGTTCATGGTGGCGAAGTCGTCTTTTGACAGGGGATTGCCGTACTTGTCTTTCAGGGTTATGGTGACCTCGGCTTTCTCCCCGGCGACCAGGTGGGTCCCGTTAGCCGGTTTGGATACGGCAACGGTGACATCCATCCCGGTATCGGTTCCCGGCGCCACTGGACCCTGGGGACCCGCGAGGCCTCTTGTTCCCGGGCTGCCGGCTGTTCCGGCACGGCCTGCTGCTCCATCAGCTCCCGGAGCTCCGGCTGCACCCGGCGAACCGGCGGGGCCTGTTGCCCCGGGAGAACCCTGGCAGGCAGCGGCGATTCCCAGCGCAATGAGGAGGAAAAATCCGATGATGACGAATGACTTTTTACGCATAGTTTGTTCCTTTCTTTCTGGTCTGGTTTAATCGTGACAAAGTAGTCAAAAAGATAGTCAAGGCATTTTAGCGCACGTCGGGAGAAAATGTAATACCATTTAATAAGTATATTGTTTATAGTAATAATACCCTGTTATGGTTGCGAAAAAATACCTATAACAATATATTTATACGTGGAAATACATATCCCGCCGTTTCGTCGTCCTCATATGATTGCGAATTAAAACGGGAGAGGGTACCATTATTAAATATTATTGGTGGGCACCATACACCATAACGGATGCTGCCCGGGTGGGATAGCAAGAGGTGAGCAGGTATATACTATCGAACCCGGTTATTCCAAATTTGAGGTTGGGGAAAAAGGGATTGTATAGAGAAGAAGGGGGGCTAACAAAGGGTGATGTTCTTGTTAAAATATTACTGCTGGATTATAATTAGCCCATTAAATAAGGAAGGGACGCGGGGAAAGAGATGGGCAATATTACGGGGAGTCGACTATGCGTTTACCAAAATTTGATTACTTAGCTCCCAAAGAGGTGGAAGAAGCCGGCGACCTGCTGTCCCGGTTCGGGGAAAAAGCAATGGTCGTTGCCGGCGGCACGGATTTGATAGTACGGCTTCGACAAAGGGTGGTAACTCCCCGTTATGTTGTGAGCCTGGGTTTCCTTTCAAATTTGGATTACATAAAACCTTCCCCGGGAGGGGGAGTAAGCATCGGGGCCTTAACCAGGGTCCATTCCCTGGAGAGGGCAGAGAGCCTTGGGTCAGGTTTAGACGTAATTTCCCTGGCAGCCGGCAAATTAGCTTCTCCCCAGATTCGCAACGCGGCAACGGTCGGCGGCAATCTCTGCCTCGACACCCGCTGCTGGTTTTATAACAAGTCCCATTACTGGCGTCAGTCCAGGCCCCCATGTTTCAAGGCCCACGGAGACGTCTGCCACGTGGTAAAAGGGGGAGACCGCTGTTATTCCCTGTTTACCGCCGACCTGGTTCCTCCCCTGATTGCCTTGGACGCCAGTGTAAAGATACGCACTCCCAAAGGCGAAAGAACGATGAATCTCCAGGAACTTTACAGTGGTAAGGGTGAACGGCCGGTAAATTTATCCCCCGGGGAAATCATCACCGAAGTAGATGTGCCCCCTGCCGGGCCAGGAAAAGGAACGGTGTATTTAAAACTCAGTTTCAGGCAGGCGGTGGATTTTCCCGTGGTCGGTGTAGCCGCATCCGTCTCGGGCAAAGCTGCAACTGGGATATGTGAAAATATCGGGATAGTTATCGGCGCGGTATCGTCGGGGCCTGTCAGGGCTTCCGGCGCAGAAGCGGTTATCAAGGGCAAAAAACTGACGCCGGAACTGGTCGAAATGGCTGCCGACGCCGCGGTTAAAGACGTGGGCGTCATAGTGCCCATCGGAACCACGGTGGAATACAAAAGAAAAATGGTAAAGTATTTTGTAAGCCAGGCCATTAATGAAGCGTGGAAAGCGGTGGCAGTAAGTTAATTTCAGGAGTGTAAATTGGTACCATTTTCTGCCATAGGAAAGAGGGTTCCCCGTATCGAGGGTATCGCAAAAGCGACGGGCGGGGCCCAGTTCACAGAAGACATTATCCTGCCCCGTATGCTTTGCGGAAAAATATTGAGAAGCCCGTATCCCCACGCCCTGATTCATGGCATAGACACCTCCCGGGCGGAAAAGCTTCCCGGTGTTAAGTCCGTAGTTACGGCAAAGGATACCCTGGGAAAGAAGTTCGGTGTTTATGCCCGTACGGCCGACCAGTATCCCCTGGCCGTGGACAAGGTGCGTTATATCGGAGATGAAGTTGCCGCCCTTGCCGCCGTAGACGAGGAAACCGCGGAAGAGGCCTTATCCCTGATAAAAGTGGATTATGAAGAACTGCCCGCGGTTTTCGACGTGGAGGAGGCCATGAAGCCGGGCGCCCCGAAAATCCACGAGGCTGATTTGAATATGGTGACCAAGACCTGGATCGACGTGGGGGATGTGGAACGGGGATTTGAGCAGTCCGACTACGTGCGCCAGGACAGTTTCAGAACAAGCTGGCAGGCTCACTGCCAGACCGAACCGCACAGCGCCCTGGCCCAGAGCGACGCCTCCGGTAATATAATGCTCTGGACGCCCAATATGTCGCCCTTTACAAAGAGGCACGTGCTGGGACGCCTGCTGAATTTACCCGACAGCAAAATCAGGGTATGCAAGAGTTATGTCGGCGGAGCTTTCGGCGGCAAATCAGAGTTTTATTCCCTGGATTATTGCGCCGCTTTGCTGGCATTGAAAACCGGAAGGCCGGTCCAGATTGTTTTGAACCGTGAAGAAGTATTTATTACCACTCGCCTCAGGCATCCCATGATTATTTCAATAAAAACCGGGGTGAAAAAAGACGGCACCCTGGTGGCCAGGGACTGCCGGGTAATATCCGATATGGGCGCTTATGCCAGCACGGGAGTTATGGCGGCTTACCTTTGCTGTGACAGTCTGGTAAAAACCTACCGGGTTCCTAATATAAGGTATGAAGGCCTCAGTGTTTATACAAATAAATCCGTTTGCGGAGCCATGAGGGGACACGGCAGCATCCAGATGCGTTTTGCCGACGAATCGCAGATTGACATAATAACAAATGAAATGGGTCTCGACCCTGTTGAGTTCAGGTTGAAAAACGCCAGGCAGGTAAACGACGTCCTGCCCAACGGCTCCCTGGTAACCAGCTGCGGTCTGAGCGATACCATCAGGCAGGTTGTGGACCGGTCGGGCTGGAAGGAAAAGCGAGGGAAACTGCCCCTTTACCGCGGCATCGGCATGGCCTGTACCACCGGCCGCACCTTTATTAATGTTAACCCGATTTCCTCTTCGGCAACATTTGTAAAATTCAACGACGACGGGAAAGTCACCCTTCTTACCGGAGCCGTGGAAAACGGCCAGGGTACGGAAACCATGCTGGCCCAGATTGTGGCCGAGGAGCTGGGGATACCCGTAGAAGACGTGATAGTTGTAGGCGGGGACACGGAGAATACCCCCGTGGACGTGGGCAGTTTTCTCATGGCCGCCACTTTTATCACCGGTAACGCCGCCCGTTTGGCGGCGGCTGACGCTAAAAAACAGATCTTTGAACTGGTAGCGGCGCGCCTCGAGGTGCAGCCCGGGCAACTGGAAGCCAGCGACCGCCGGATTTTCGTGAAGGGGAAACCCGACCGGGGTATGTTCTACGGGGAGGCTATCCGGCGGAGCATGCTGAAGGGGTCGCCTGTAATCGGGAAGGGCCATTACGGCGCCAAGACCGAGTACCTGAACGTGGAAACGGGCGCGGGTAAGTCCTCGCCGACCTACAGTTTCTGCACCCAGGTAGCCGAAGTCGAGGTAAATCCCCACACCGGCCAGGTCAATGTTCTCAATTCAATAGTAGCCCATGACTGCGGCATAGCCATTAATCCCATGGATATAGAGGGACAGACCGAGGGCTGCCTGGCCACTTCCCAGGGGATGGCCCTTTCCGAGGATATTCTCTGGGATAAAGGCCAGATGCTGAACCCGTCCTTTGCCGATTACGGCATCCCCAGGGCCTGCGATTTGGGTGGTATGGGGACTATAATAGTGGAATCTCACGACCCGGACGGCCCCTTCGGGGCCAAGGATGCCGGGGAACCCCCGGTCCATGTCGGGCCCG
>JAUYHV010000088.1 GCA_030689845.1 Dehalococcoidia bacterium | reverse complement strand
GTGTCTCTAATATCTCTTTACAATTTGCGGTGCCATTGGTGTCATTCCCGCGAAAGCGGGAATCCAGAGCAACAGACTGGATTCCGGGTCAAGCCCGGAATGACAAAGATTGTAAGGCCATTTATGAGACACTACACTAGCGTGCGGGTTAAACCCGTTCAGGTTTTCTGAGTGTGGAAGCTAATCTTCCAGTTTGAAGAGTTCCCGAAGGTTTTGAGCAGAGCTTGACCCCTTGCCATTTTTTTTTAATACTGTCAGTGGATCGTGCAGCAGCTTTTTTATCATGGCCTGGGTCATGGCTTCGATTTGTGCCCTGTCTTCCACGCAAAGGTTTTTAAATTTGGGCAAGGCTGTTTCAAGCTGCTGGCGGCGTATTTTTTCAGCCTTTTCCATCAGAGCTGTGATCGTTGGGACCGTATCGAGGGAGTCCCACCAGACCATGAATTTGCTTACCTCTTCATTGATAATAATTTCCGCTTTTCCTATTTGTTTTTCCCTGCGGGAACGGTTGGTGATGCAGATTTCATTCAGGTCATCAATATCATAAAGGTGGACATTTGCCAGCCCCTTTATGTCCGGGTGGATGTCCCGGGGCACGGCAAGGTCGATAAAGAGTATGGGTTTATTGTGGCGATTTTGCATCGCCTGCTGGACCGCTGACAATTCAATAACAAAATGCGGGGCGCTACTGCAACTGATAACAATATCCACGGTGCTGAGGGCTTCACCGAAGTGGTGGAATGGTATCGCTGTTCCTCCCAGGGATGCAGCCAGGATTGCGGCATTTTCAAGATCACGGCTGGCAATGATAACGTTGGGTATGCCGCTTTTAATCAGGGCCTTTACGGCCAACTGACCCGCCTCCCCGGCTGCGATAACCAGGACCTTGCAGTTTTGGATATTACCGAATACGTTTTTTGCCAGTTCCACTCCGGCTGCGCTGACGGAAAGGGCGTTTCTGCTTATGCTTGTTTCCTCCCTTACCCGCCGCCCTACCCGAACAGAACTGCGGAACAGGTTAAGGAGAGGGTTCTGTACCAACCTGGTTTCCTCGGCGTCTTCGAGGGCGCGCCGGACCTGCCCCAGGACCTCGTGTTCTCCCACAATCATCGAGTCCAGTCCAGCCGATACCCTGAACAGGTGCCTGACAACGTCCTGTCCCGTCAGGCTGTATAAAAAGGGTTTCAGGTCATTTTCCGGCACGCCACTGTATTTCGGCAAGAAACGAGAAGCGAGTTCCTCATGGTGAGGTTTATCACCGTTTACTGAATATATCTCCGTCCTGTTACAGGTGGACAAAACCATACCCTGTTCCGTGAG
>JAUYHV010000074.1 GCA_030689845.1 Dehalococcoidia bacterium | reverse complement strand
CAACATATAGTGTTCCATTGCGTTTACTAACCATAATGTACACAGAATAATCATTCATAATTATTACTGGATTCCGACTTTCGTCGGAATGGGTAAAAGAAAACGCATCAGGTGAACCCTTCATCGTATTCGTCGGAATGGGTAAAAGAAGACGCATCAGGTGAACCCTTCATCGTATATGTCTTCATCTATGTACCTTCATTTTTTCTTACCCACTCAGTTTCAGAAGGAACCAGAATTTTTTCTGTAAATCCCCCTTGATCCCCCTTTGGAAAAGGGGGATTTACTATGTCAACCTGGAACCGATAAAATCCCTCTGGCCGCGGGCGAACTCATCCCCGGAAATTTCTTTTTTCCCTTCCATGCGCACCCTCTCCAGCAACAATATACCATTTCCCGTTGTTACCCCGACAACCCGGCTGGCTCCTTTATCTATCGTCCGCACCTCTCCGGCTTCCGACCCGGCGCCGTTATCCATAACCGTAGCCTTTGTAACTTCCAGCCTCTTTCCCCTCCAATAAGTGTAAATTCCGGGCCAGGGTTTATAAGCCCTCGACTGTCTTTCAAGATATTCCGCCGGTAGTCTCCAGTCCAAAAGCCCGTCTTCCTTCCGGATAACCTTCGTGTACGTTGCCCTTTGGCCGTCCTGGGGGACAGGTTTTATAGCCCCGATCATCCAGCCGGGAATGGTTTCCAGCAGCAGCTCTGCTCCCAGCCGGCCCAGTCTCTCCGTCAGGGTAGCCGCCGTTTCTTCCGGCAGTATCTCTGCTTCCTTCATGGCTATCACAGGCCCGGTATCCATCCCTTCATCCATCGATATGATGGATACACCTGTCTTGCTGTCTCCTGATAATATGGCAGCCGGAACGGGTGTCGCTCCCCTGTATTGCGGCAGCAGGGACGGGTGGACGTTTATGCACCCATATTCGGGAATATCGATTATTTCTCCAGGCAGTATCCGGCCGTAAGCAGCCACTACGACGAGATGAGGCTGGAGCGAAGCCAGCCACCTGTATTCCTCAGGGTCCCTGAGGCTGACCGGCTGACGCACTTCTATATTATTGGCTAACGCGACCTTTTTTATAGCAGAAATTGACTGTTGCTGTCCCCTCCCGGCGGGTTTGTCGGGGCTTGTATACACCCCGGCTATTTGATAGTTGCTATTAATCAGCCCTTCAAGGGATGGAACTGCAAAATCAGGGGTCCCCATAAAAATTATTTTTGTTTCCATTTTTATTTATTTTATCCCCAAAAATAAGTTGATCAGCCTTTTAATCCCCATGAGAAGATGAGAAAAAGAGACTTTTTGAGAGATATTATCTCCGATATTTCCTTACCCCGTGTTTTCCAAACCCCTTTTTCCGCCCTTGCCTACCCGCCGGTTGCGGTGGTAACTTCCTTCATAGTCCCTTTTAGTTTTTGGTGGAGCATATTTATGAACCTGTCAGCAAAAGATGTTTGGGAGTCAGTCTTAGGAGAACTACAATTACAGATAAACGCAAATAACTTTAATACATGGCTGAAACCGACCAGGGGTATATCCTGCGACAATAATATTTTCACCATCGGAGTGCCGAATTCCTTT
This sequence comes from Dehalococcoidia bacterium, assembly GCA_030689845.1. Lineage (GTDB taxonomy): Bacteria > Chloroflexota > Dehalococcoidia > JACQUA01 > JACQUA01 > JAUYHV01. The sequence goes on along the minus strand of JAUYHV010000074.1, from coordinate 10,106 downwards.
GTTGGAGAGTGGTTGGAAAAACGCTGGATGTCTTTGATTAAAAAAACCCTTGTATCAATGATAGGGTACCACATCGATGTAAAAATTCAAGTAGGGTTCGATTCAACGGGTTCACCCGAAAAGGTCCGGATTTCCAGCGAAAAACCTGTCGAACCCGTTGAAACTGCATCCCCGCCTCTGCTCTCGAGGTATACCTTTGACAACTTCATTGTCTGCGACACAAACCGGCTTGCCCACGCAGCGGCCGTCGGTGTGGCTAACGGCCCCGGCAAGAGTTATAACCCCCTCTTTTTATACTCCGGCTCCGGCCTGGGAAAAACCCACCTCCTTCAGGCTATCGGACATGCCGCCTGGACGGCGGGCCACTCGGTGCTTTACTCGAACGGCGAGCAGTTCACCAACGAGTTTGTCAATTCAATACGCAACCGTACCATCGAGGACTTCAGGTCGAAATACAGGTCACCGGATATCCTCCTCATGGACGACGTCCAGTTTATCAGCGGTAAAGAACAGACACAGGAATCCTTTTTTTACACTTTCAACGACCTTTATAACTCCAGCCGCCAGATGGTCATTTCCTGCGACCAGCCGCCCAACCGCCTGCCCTTACTCGTTGACAGGCTCCGCTCCCGCTTTGAATGGGGAATAATAGTAGATATTTCCCCCCCCGATTATGAATCGCGCCTCGCCATACTCAGAGAAAAATCAGAAAAGCAGAACCTTAACCTTACTGCTGAAACCCTCGACACCATAGCCCGTTCTCCCATATCCAACGTAAGAATACTGGAGGGCTGCCTGAATAAACTCGCCGCCCATACCCGCCTGTATAACGAAGCCCCATCGCACGACGTAGTTATGAAGGCTATCGAAGACACCTGCGGGGCAAATCCCGGGAAACGTCTTTCTCCTGACCGGGTACTCGAAATTGTGTCAAACCACTACGGTTGTTCCAAGCAGGTTATCCTCAGAAACGATAAAAGGGACCGCCAGACCACTTTTTTAAAGCATATCGTTATTTACCTCATACGGGAAAACTGCTCTATCTCTTTTGCCAACATAGGAGAGTTCCTGGGCTACAAGGACCGCACCTCCGTTCTATACGGGTACGGTAAAGTGGCAAAGGCTCTAAAAAATGACGAGGCTCTAAAACAGTCCCTTGATAAAATCAACCAGGACCTCCACAAATAACCCATTTATAAGAATCCCTCCGGTCATTTTACCACTCATTTAATTCTCTTCTGGCCAGGGAATCAGTTGTTTTCTCATCCTGGAGTGGAAGGGCACGGAGGCCCTCCCTCCTGTGGGTTGGATTTCAACCGCCTTTCTGGGGATTAGTTGTTTTCTCAAAAGGCGGAGGGCAGGCGTCCCTGCCTGTCCGGATAAGGTTTCAATCCCCTTTCCAGGGATAAAGTATCAAACTTTTCCCTGGCAGAGGTAAATCCCTATTTTTCACTTATTTCATCATTATATTATTATTGTTCTATAATATCTTATATTATTATAAGAAGAGAGTTTTACTAAATTAAAATGATTGGAAATTTAAAGCTCGTGCTGAAGGCCGGAGATGGCGGAGACGGGGTTGTGAGTTTCAGACGGGAAAAGTTTGTTCCCCATGGCGGGCCTGCCGGTGGAAACGGCGGGAAAGGAGGCGACGTGGTGCTAAGGACAGACCGTACCGTATTAACTCTCGGCCATCTCTCCCGGAAAAGGGTTCTGAAGGCGGAAAACGGCAAACCTGGCGCCGGCAGCCTGCGGCAGGGAGGGAACGGGGCAGACCTCATCGTAAATGTGCCGCCGGGAACAAGGGTCCGGGTGGAAGGCGGTTATGCCGTGGATCTGCTGCTTCACGGCCAGGAGATCCTGGTTGCGGAGGGAGGAAGGGGCGGCCACGGCAACGCCCGCTTCAAATCACCGGTAAACCAGACCCCCAGGGTGGCACAGAGGGGTGAAAAGGGTGTGGAGAAGATAGTGTACCTGGAGGCGCAGTTGAACGCCGATGTGGTGATATTAGGGCTGCCGAACTCAGGCAAGTCTACCCTGCTCAACAGGCTGACCGGCTCAAGGGCCAGGGTGGCGGAGTACCCCTGTACCACAACCGAACCAGTACCGGGGATGTACATTGACGGCGCAAAAGACTATCTCCTCATGGAAATTCCTGGCTTAGGTGTTGGCGGACCGGATGAGAAGGAGGAGAAATATTATTATTTACACAGTATAGACAGGGTAAAAGTCCTTTTATTCCTGGTGGACGGCTCGGCTGAAGACCCCGCAGGAGATGTTGAAAATGTTGAAAAACAGCTTGAGAACACCGATGAAAAATTGCTGGAAAAAAGGAGAATTATTGCGGTAAACAAGATGGATGTAACGGGGGGGAAAACCGGACCGGGGGTGTTACGTTCCGTTACATCGAAAACCCGCAGGGACGCGTATTATATTTCGGCCCTGACAGGGGATGGGATAACGGAACTTATGAGGGAAGTGGTACGGAGGGCAGAGGAAAAACCGGGGCCTGTCCCGGAGAAAGAAGCGGTAATTAATTTACCTGTCAAGGGGAGCTATCGCGCCAGGGTTTACAGGAGCGGTGACGTAACGGTTATCGAACACAGCGGACTGGCCGGGATTTTGGAAAGAACGGATATATCAAACCCCGACGCCCAGAAATATTTAAAGGCACAGTTTTCCTCCCGCGGGGTGTTGAAAATGTTGAAAAAAACGGGGATAAAAGTTGGAGACAAGGTCAGGTGCGGGGAAGTGGAATGGCACTGGAGATGGATCGGGAGGTAAAATAAACCCCGCAGCAAGTTGCAAGGTATAGTATTAAAATGAAAATAGGGATATTCGGTGGCACGTTCGACCCGGTACACCTGGGGCATATGATTATTGCCCGGGAAGCTTTGGAAAGGCTCGGTCTGTCCGAGCTGTGGTTTGTGCCTGCCGGAAACCCCTGGATGAAGGACGAGTGGAAGATATCACCTCCCGGGTACAGGCTGAAAATGCTCGAGTTATCCATCAGGGGCAGTCCTGCTTTTAAAATAAGCCATGTGGACTTAAAGCGGCCCGGGCTTTCTTACACCGTGGACACCCTGAAGGACATCAAGGGAGAAACAGGGGCCGGTGACAGCCTGTATTTTATAATGGGTATTGATTCGTTAAAAAGTTTTCCCACATGGAAAGAGCCGGGTACCGTAATAAGTCTCTGCACTCTGGTATCGGTACCACGGCCGGGTTCCGGAAAAACCCTGCGAGTGGAGATCCTGGAAAAGAAGGTACCCGGAATAAGGGAAAAGGTAATCTTTTTACCCGGTCCCGAAATAGGGATAAATTCCACGGATATCCGGCAGCGGATAAAGGAGGGTAGAAGTATCCGCTACCTTGTCCTGCCGGAGGTGGAAGTTTATATAAAAAGACACGGTTTGTACGCCTGAAGCAACGGCGGCAAGACCGCACCGGGAAACAGGGGAATAATCTTCCCCGGGGCGCTATTCCGCGGTCTCTTCCCCCTCCACGGGTTCCTGTTCCTCCCCTTCGGGAACCTCTGCCGCAGGAGCTTCTTTTACTTCCTCTACGACTTTTATTTCCTCTATTTTCATTAAGACGTCTTCGGGTTTATGTGCTATAGTGACGCCTTTTACAGGGATGATGTCTCTCACATGAACGGAGTCCCCCGTTTCGCTGAGGCCGCTGACATCGACTTCCAGGGCTTCGGGCGCGTTTTCGGGCAGGCATTCTATCTCCAGGGACCTGATAACTTCCAGGGGGATTCCCTTCCTGTTGTGGATGGCCGGGGGTTCTCCAATAAAATGGATCGGCACTTCCAGCTTGATTTTTTCTTCAGCGAGAATGCGGTAAAAGTCCACGTGCAGGATCTGGCGTTTTATGGGGTCCCTCTGGACATCCTTGATGATAACCGTATGAGAAGGACCCTTTTTATCGATGTTCAGGGTAATAAAACGCGAATGGGCGCTCTCCGCGAACACCTTCTCCAGGGCGGGTGTTTCCACCTGGAGGGCTATGGAATCGAACTTGTGACCGTAGAGGCTGACAGGAGTAATCCCGCTTCGGCGCAATTCTTTTACGGCCTTGCCGACGGTTTTACGCACCTGGGCGGTGATGACTGGTTTTTCCATTTAATTTTCCTTTCTTATGGCACGCCTGGTGGGATTCGAACCCACGACCCTCAGTTCCGAAGACTGATGCTCTGATCCGCTGAGCTACAGGCGCATGGATGTAAATCTTAAATTACAAGCGCCAAATCAAAACAAATTTATTCCTTTACCTTGGGGTGGACGGAGGGATTTGAACCCTCGATCTCCAGGGCCACAACCTGGCGCCTTAAACCACTCGGCTACGCCCACCACGGCACAGAAATTGTAGCATTAGTTACCTACCCGGTCAATCAAAGGGGATTTTTACATTACAGTAAACAAAATGCCGGAGCAAGCTGCTGGACTAATAACCCTTCGTTCCTCCAGTAAAGAGCATCGTAGGGGCACGGCATGCCGTGCCCCTACCAACCTGTCACCGTGTCCCGATGTATCGGGACGGAATGACGGGGGTCTCGAAGCGGCCGGGTGAATTTTACTTCCCGGTCTTCTTTTTCAGCGCCCGGGCATAAAGGGACTGATATTTTTTTGCCGAGGCGTCCCAGGAAAAGTCCAGGGACATTATCCTCCTTACCAGGGCTTCCCAGGCAGGTTTCTGCGTTTCATATGCCTTTACGGCCCCTTGAAGGGCTGTTGTAAGGGCTTCCGGCCTGTACTCCTGGAAGACAAACCCGTGTCCTGAGGCAAGATCCGCGCTTAACGGCAAAACCGTGTCCGCCAGGCCGCCCGTGCGGCGTACCAGGGGAACCGTACCGTAGCGCATTGCTATAAGCTGTCCCAGCCCGCAGGGTTCGAACCGCGAAGGCATGAGAAAGATGTCACTACCCCCGTATATAAGGTGGGCCAGGGGGTTATTAAAACCAATGGATACCGCAACCTTGTCTCTGTACTTTTCCGCCAGCCTGTTTACGAATTTATGGTATTCCTCCCTGCCCTTTCCCAGTATTACCAACTGGATGTCTGCAGAGTCCAGAACATGCCCGGCGGCTTTTTCCAGCAGGTCCAGCCCCTTTTGTTCATCGAGGCGGGAAACCATGCCGATGACGGGAACACCGGGTTTTTGGGGCAGATTTACCTTAAGCTGTAAAGCGGCCTTACTGGAAGCTTTGTCCCGGGGCGATGAAGACGTGTAGTTTCGGGGAAGGTGGGGGTCGTTCCCGGGATCGTACTCTCCCCCGTCGATGCCGTTGACAATCCCCACCAGGCTGTTCTGCCTGCTGCGCAGCAGGGGCGCCAGGCCCTCCCCAAACTCGTCGGTGAGTATTTCCCTGGCATAATTCTCGCTGACGGTGCTTACCATGTCGGCATTCAGGATGCCCTGGTTCATCAGGGTCAAACGCGGATAGTTATCGGAGACCGGCCATATTTTTTCAAGGCCGGAGGAGGCTAAAAAGTCCCGGTCGAACTGCCCCTGGTAGGCAAGGTTGTGGATGGTAAAGACGGTGGCTGCGTCAAGGCCGGACTTTTTTATAAGCAGCGGTATGATTGCGGTGTGCCAGTCATGGCAGTGGACCAGGTCGGGACGCCAATCGAGGACTTTAAGGGTTTCGACCACCGCCATGGAGAAAAACAGGAAACGCGGCAGGTCCCAGTTATCCGTATAAACCGAAGGCTGCCCGAAATAATGGTCGTTTTCCACCAGGTAGACAGTGATTTTCCCATTGATTTTTGTTTTTTTTAACCGTATGTTGTCTTTCCGGCCCATGGCTTCTACGGGGATACTTTCAATTTCGGTCTCGGCAGGGAATTTGTCCCGGGAGATTATCCCGTATCCAGGCATTATCAACCGGACGTCTTCGCCGAGGCGGGACAAAGCTGCGGGCAGGGAACCTACCACGTCGGCCATGCCGCCCACTTTGGCCAGGGGGACGGCTTCAGCGGCGGCAAAAAGAATTTTCATATTGTTACCTTATCAATAAAATTTATACCCTGTACCGGCGGTTTTTCCTCGACTTAATGGTTGCGCCGCTGGGAATAAAATCGCCGCTGAAATCACCGGCGTCCACCCAGCCGTTTATTTTGCAATTTCGGCCGATTTTCGTTCCCGGGGGTATTTTAGCCCCTTTGCCGACCAGGGTAATGCCCGTGTTGAGAAAGTCGGGTTCCTCGAAATTAATGCTGTAGTCTTCCCCGTACCCGATAAAGGAGCCGGGGCCGACCCACACCTGCTTGTCGATGATGGAACGGTTGATGATACTGTCCTTCTCTATCATGGCCTCGCTGAAGATGATGGAATCCACTACCCGGGCTCCTGTTTCCACGTAGACCTGGGAAGAGAGGATGGAATTAACCACCGACCCGTTGACAATACAGCCTGCGGATATCAAGCTCCTGTTTACATGGGCATTGGGACCTATTTTAGCGGGGGGCACGTCCAGAGAGGTAGTGCGGACGGGTATAGCCGGGTCGTAGAGGTTGAACTCCGGCAGGTCCACGATGAGATCCATGTTGGCTTTCCAGTACGCTTCTATCGTGCCCACGTCCCGCCAGTAGCCGGAGAATTTATGAGCGAATATATTGTATTTGTCCAGGTTGCCGGGGATTATGTCCCCCCCGAAGTCGTGCTTCGAATTCGCCTTTTCGGCATCCGCCTCAAGGCAGTTGATGAGAACCTGCTTGTTAAAGACGTAGATTCCCATGGAAGCCAGGTTGCTCCTGGGCTCTTTTACTTTTTCATCAAAGCCGATTATCCTGTCGTTACGGTCCGGGAGGACCGTTCCAAAGCGTGAAGCCTCCGACATGGGTACCTCGACGACGCCTACGGTGATATCGGCGTTTTTCTGCCTGTGGAAGTTAATCATAGCATCATAGTGCATGGTGTACACATGGTCGCCGGCCAGTATCAAGACATGGTCGGCGCTGCTTTCGGCAACGAAATACAGGTTCTGGTAAATGGCGTCGGCAGTGCCGTGGTACCAGCCCGTCCCGGAGCGTCCCAGGTACGGCTGGAGGATGTCGATGCCGCCATTGGTCCTGTCCAGGTCCCAGGGCTTGCCTATGCCCAGGTGCTGCATCAGCGAGCGGGGGTTATACTGGGTTAAAACGGCTACTTTATTTATACCGGCATTGACGCAGTTGCTGAGGGCAAAATCAATGATGCGGTATTTCCCCGCGAAGGGAACAGCGGGCTTGGCCCGCTCGGCGGCCAGGAGGCTCAGCCTGTCGCCGATTCCCCCGGCTAAAATCATCGCCAGGACTCTTGTCATTTACCTCTCCTGAAACTCACTTTAACCTTCAAGGCTTAAACAGGGTATTTTAGTATAGTGTTTCATAAATGGCCTTACAATCTTTGCCATTCCGGGCTTGACCCGGAATCCAGTCTGTGGCTCTGGATTCCCGCTTTCGCGGGAATGACACCAATGGTACTGCAAATTGTAAAGAGATATTAGTGACACTACATTAGCTGAAATATTATTACGGCCAGTATAGCGACCGGGCTGCCTTTGTCAGCTCCGCCCGGAAGTCCGGGTGGGCGATGGATATCAACTCCTGGGCCCTCTGGCGGATGGTCTTGCCGAAGAGTCGGGCGATGCCGTATTCCGTTACCACGTAATCGGTGCAGTTCCGTTGAATCGTCACAACCGTGCCTTCGGGCAGGGTGGACATGATGCGGGATACGGTACCGTCCTGGGCCGTCGAGGGAAGAACGGTAACCGAACGTCCCCCTTTGGAAAGAAGGGCGCCGAAGACAAAGGGAATCTGCCCCCCGGCCACGCTGAGCTGCCTTGTCCCGAGGGTCTCGGCGGCTATTTGCCCCGTGAGGTCGATGGCCAGGGCGTTATTTATGGCGACCATGTTATCGTGGGCGGAAATGATTCTGATATCCTCCAGTAAGGCCACGTCCACCAGGTGGAACATGGGATTACCTGCTGCCCATTCCATTTCATCTTTGGTGCCTCCCCCCAGCGAGGTAACTATGGCCTTGTCGGGATTCACGGTTTTATACCTGCAATTGATAACGCCGTCCCGAACCAGGCTGATAATCCCCGATGGTGTGGCTTCCGAATGGTAGCCCAGGTCGTTTTTTCCATCCAGCAGCCCCAGCCTCACCAGGGGCTCGGTAGTCCGGCCCACGCCTATCTGGATGGTGTCCCTGTCGTTTATGACACTGTTTACATAACCGGCAATATCTTTAAGAAAAGGGTCAGGCTTTTTCAGTTCTCTTCCGGCCAGGCTGCCCGTTCCCGGGGCCCCGCCGGTGGACAGGTGCTCAACGAAATAGTCTATTTCGGAAACATGAACGAAATTATCCCCGTAGGTCCTGATGAGATTGGCATTTACCTCGGCAATAACCGTCCTGGCCTGCCGTACGTGCTGCCTCTTGTTCCACAGGGATGCTCCGAAGCTGCAAAAGCCGTTATTGTCAGGAGGGGAGATCTCGGTCAGGAGGATGTCGGGGGGTCTTTCCGTCGGGTTTTCCTGGAACGGGTAAAGCATGCCGAACTGAAAGTCAACGCGGTGGGCATCCATGGCCTCCTGGGATATGCCGGTGGGGATGCCGATACTGAGTTTGAAGCTTTCATCCCAGCCTTCGTCATACCAGCCGAAATCATATCCCGGTGACGGCACGTGGACTTCAACGTCCTTGACGTCACCCAGCCGCCCCGCCAGGGCCATGCCTATGGCAAAAGATTCCCTTCCGGCCGTAAAAACAACCCGGTCTCCCGACTTGATTTTGCCTGCCGCCTCTTCAGCGGAAATCAATTTTTTCTGGTATTCTTCACGCCAGTTTCGCGCTGACATTATCTCCTGTTGCCTCCTTATTAATATTGGAACCGGGGGAATAATCGGTTATGGTTTTTCCCATGTAAAAGCGCATATATTCTAAAGCATAACAGTCGGAAGTTTCAAACGGGAGGGGAAAGAAGAATCTGTTGCCGGTGTAGTTGGCGTCTATTTCAACATCACGCCCCTACGCACCCCCCCTGTCATTCCGAGCGCAGTCGAGGAATCTGTTTCGGCGGCAACCTGCGTCAATATAAACATGATAATGCATCGCCTTCATAGTTGTGTTCAGACCCTTCGACAGGCTCAGGGTGACAGGATGGCGGACAGGGTGGCAGTTTGTGGCCCAAGGTGACAATTTGCGGCGGAGTTCAGGGGTTGTGGAGGAAGGATTGACGGAGGAAAGGAATCTGGGTATGATCTAAATCAGGGTATTATTTTACATTCACTATCTTATGAGCTATGATTTCGGTAGGAGTGGTAATCCTTATGAGACGGCCGGTCAAATTATGGTTAAGAGTACATAAGGGACAAAAGGGGTTCACGCTCATCGAAACGCTAGTTGGCGTGGCTATCTTTGCTGCCATCGGCGTGGCTCTGATGAGCGGGCTGATTACTGGCTACAAGAGCGAGGCCATCAGCCAGGAAAAAGTTTATGCTGAGGGCTTGGCTAAGTCCCAGGTGGAGTATATTTGGGCTCAAGACTATATATCAGTAGCCAACTATGACCCCAATGACCCGGCAAAGCGTTATGCAATTATCGATATTCCCGCTTACTTGGCCGGCGTGGGCTATAGTGTTGAGATTAACGCCCCCGAAACAGTTGATGTCCCCGGGGTATCTGGATACGAACTTCAGGGCGTAACCATAAAGGTCAATTATCAGGGAGCCACGAAGCTGGCCATAATGTTCTACAGAGCGGGGCTAGCCTTATGAAAAAACGGCAAAGAGGGTTTACGCTCCTAGAGTTGGTTCTGGGGTTGGCCATATTCTCCGCCGTCGCGACGACAATTGTAATGACTGTAATGACCCTACTGTTAAATTATAAACAACCCGGCACCCGGCAAACTCTGTTGCAGCAGGTCCAAAACGCCGGTTACCATATTTCACGCGATATTCAAATGTCCAGTAACGTGACTCTCAGCGCTCCTAATGGTTTTCCCGTCACCATCAATATTCCAGTTGACCAGGATACGAATAATGATTACCATGTTGACTATTTCCTTGACGACGGTAAGCTGAAGCGCCAGCAATTTGACTCATTGAATAATTTAATCG
>JAUYHV010000048.1 GCA_030689845.1 Dehalococcoidia bacterium | reverse complement strand
ATGGTCAGAGGTCCCGTCAATCCCCCGGTATCGAATTCCTTGATATTTTTTTCCAGGGCCTGGTAAATAGTATCACCATTGACCTGTTCGGGCTTGAGCCCGTCTTTTTCTATCGCCATCTTGATGGCTTCGACGGGGAGTCTCATCATGAGATATCCTCGAACGTAGGTTATGCCGTTGTACCATTCGCCATGGTACTTGGTCTGAATTCCCTTCAGCCACTCGACCCCCGGCACGCCCTGCTCATGCATTGAGGCGACAAAAGAAACGAAATAGGTCCCCTCAGCCGCTTCCTTAGCCAGTTGTATGAGGACATCCGATTCCATAGCATTGCCGATGGCAATGAATTTAGTTTTACCCTGCATGCCGAGTTTGGCAGCATCTTTTAGTACTACCTGCCAGGCTGATTGAGGGCCGGTGGAGAGGACATAATCGGCGTTAGCTTCCCTCAATCTTAACAGCTCGGCTGTTTTGTCGGTCGGTGCGGGGCTGGGATATAACTCGTAAGGCAAAATTTCTATTCCCAATTCTCTGGCATACCAGTCGGCTACGAGCCCGGAGTGTCCGTAGTCAGCATCCCAGGTCAACCAGGCCATCTTGGGTTTGCCTGGTTTCCCTTGTTGTGCCCAGTCTTTAACAATCCATTCATAGGCCACAGCCGCGCCATCGGCATATGCTCCGTCGGGGCTGAAAGCCCAACCCGGCGGATGCAGGGCAGCGGGGGCTGGCGGGATCATCGCTATAATCTTATCCTGGGCGTATTTTTCCTTCAGTGCATAGTTTGCTCCGGTCATCTGGACGTAGACTATGCTGGCCCCTCTGCTTTTTACCAGTTCATACCCGTTAATGGAACGGCCAACGTCGAACCGGTTGTCGTAACTGATAGTTTCAAATCTTACTCCGGGGACGTAGTTGGTTTCATTGGCCCACTTTGCAATATCCTCCCAGCCCCATATTTCACCTCTCGAACCGCTGGCTGTAGGTCCTGTCATGTCTCCTACGATTCCCACCTTTATCACTGGCATATCGGATGGAGCCGTCGCCCGGGTGCAGCTTGTCAATGTTGGGACAAGCAGAAGCAGTGTAACCAGAAATGCGGTCAACGAGGTTAAGGTTAACTTGTTCCTGTTCATGAATATTACCTTCCTTTCAAATAATCTTTCGACGGTTAATATGTTATTTCTTAACGTCCTCAAATCTCGTCATGTGGGGAGCTTCAAAAAAGTCGGTGATAGGAAGATGTTTTCCTCCCCGCATCTGGAAGACTTTAGCCATGCGCGAAGCGCTGTGGTTGTCCGGGGTAATCGTCAGCGGACCGGAAAGCCCACCGGTGTCAAAATTATTTATATTTTTTTCCAGGGATGCTTTAATCACCTCACCATTTACCTGTTCGGGTTTGACGTTATCTTTTTCAATAGCCTGTTTTACTGCTTCCATAATCAGCTGCATAGAAAGCCAGCCGCGGACACCAGGGAGGTTGTCTCTCCATTCACCCCTGTACTTTTCCTGCATTTGCCTCAGCATTTGGACACCGGGCAGGTTATCTTCGTAAAGGGAGGAATTTGCCATTACGAGGTAACTTCCCTCGGCTGCTTCCTGAGCCACCTTGGCCAGATCAGCAGAGAATATTACGTTGGCAACTCCAACAAATTTCATGCTGTTGCTTAACCCCAATTTATTGGCATCTTTGAGGATATTAGCCCAGGCAATATCCGGTCCAACGGAAACAACGTAATTTGCGCCCTTGTCCTTTAACCTCAATAACTGGGAGGTAACGTCACTCGGCACAGGGCCGGGCCCGTAGAATTCAGTTTGCAAAACTTCAATTCCTATTTCACTGGCGTACCAGTTGACTATCAATCCCGAATGTCCATAGTCAGCATCCCAGGTTAGCCAGCCCATCTTTGGTTTGCCGGATTTACCTTCTTTTTTCCAGTCTTCCAATAACCACTGGTAGGCAGCGGCTGCCTGGTCGGTATAAGCCATGTCTGCTGTAAAAGCCCATCCCGGGGGATGTAAGGCTTTGGGAGCCGGCGGAATCATTGCCACAATTTTATCAGTCGCATATTTATCCTTCAGGGCATAATTGGCTCCGGTCATCTGGACGTGGGTAACACTTGCATTCCGTCCTTTTATCATTTCATAGCCGTTGATCGAGCGGCCGACGTCGAACTTGTTGTCATAGGTAATAATTTCGAAATTGACACCGGGGACGAGATTGGTCTCCTTTCCCCATTTTGCCGCATCCTCCCAGCCCCATATTTCTCCAATAGCTGTATTGGCAGTTGCTCCTGTCATATCACTGACGATGCCTATGATGATGGTAACCCCGGTGGGTGATGATGACTTCTTGGTGCAACCAATAAGTGACGGCAGGAGTAAAAGGGCTATTGCCAGAAAAACGAGGATAACCCAATAATTGGATTTCTTTTTTAGCATTTGTTCAACTCTCCTTTAAAATAATTTCCATAACCCTGGTGATGTCCATTATATTAGCATTGTTATTTGTAAAAGTGTTAATTTTCACCTCCTTTAATAAGAAAATGGGTGTAATCGATATGAAGACTTGAAAATTTGCCAGCGGTGGGCGAGGCCTCTCGGTTCGAAAATAATAAACAACACGATAATCAACGCCATTAGGAACTGGGAAAACCCTGCATAACCCGACCCGCCTACTCCGGGAATGTGGCTCAGGGAAGGTCCGTAAAGGACGACTATTTCCTGCACACCGAGAAGCAGGAACGTTCCTATGATGGCTCCAAGGGTATATCCCTGACCTCCCACCATTATCATGCCTGTATACCAGATAGAATTTATTAAGGGAAACTGCTCGTCTTGCACGTGTCCGATGAGATTGGCCCACAGGCCGCCGGCGATTCCCGCAAAAAAGCACCCAATAAAAAAGGCAAGTAATTTATATCTGAACAGGCTGATACCCATCACTTCGGCTGCAAGGTCATTGTCCCGGATGGCAACGAACGCCCGTCCGATTTTGGAACGGGCTATATTTTTAGCGGCAAAAGTCATTATTATCGCTACGACAATGATAAGGTAATAGTTACTCAACTGTGAATTTATTGTAAAAGTACCGATAGCTGCGGGCGGGTTGGGAACGCCGCTCACTCCTCCGAAAGCATGGACGTGCCTGACAATCCAGAGAATAATAAACTGGGCGGCAATGGTCGCCAGGGCAAGGTAAACACCTTTTACCCGTAAAGATGGAGCACCAAATATAACACCCACGATACCGGCGCTGAGACCAGCAGCCGGCAGGCTTAACCAGAAGGGTACTCCTAATTTGTGCCCGAGGAGAGCGACGGTGTAAGCTCCGACAGCCATAAAGGCGCCCTGTCCCAGGGAAACCTGCCCGGCGTAACCCATAAGGATATTTAAACCAAGGACTAAAATCATTGCAATGACGATATTATTGATTATCCTGAGGAGATAATTGGAAACAAAGGGAAAAGCCGGAAAGACGAAAATCAAAACCACGAAGCCGATAAACATTACCCATTGCCACCTGGTTCGTATTATGGCCATATCTTTTTCGTAGCTGTCATTGATAGTACCCGAGGGTAGCTGCATGGCTAAATCCTTTCTATTTCCTTCAACCCAAACAGTCCATAGGGTTTAATCATCAAAACAATCAGGAGGATGACGAAGGGGAATACAGCTTCCAGCCCGCCGCCAATGATGGGGTCGACATAGCCTGTTGCAACTTTCTCCAGTAATCCCAGCATAAGCCCAGCGACAATTGCTCCCGGTATGGAATCGAGTCCACCGATTATGGCAACCGTTAATACCTTCAGTCCCCACTCCCCTAACTGGTAACTAACGCCGTACAGGCTTCCCAGGATAATTCCCCCAATAGCCCCTATAAGGGCGGCAATGGCCCAGGTCTGGCCGAAAACGGTTTTGACGCTGATGCCGACACTCTGGGCAACCTGGTGGTCTTCCGCTGTGGCTCTCATGGCCAGTCCGGTACGTGTGTACTTAAAAAACAGGGCAAAACCCCCGATAAAAACCATGGCGATGATGAACATCCACAATAATTGCTGTGATAAAACTATATTGCCCATTCTTATGGGTTCCCTCGGGATAAAATCGGGGAAAGTCTCAACCCACCCGCCCCATATCCAGAGGACAAGCCCCTCGATGCCTGCCATGAGTACGATGGTCATAGTTATCAATGCCGATATTGGTTGCCCTATGAGGGGGCGAAATGTGAACCTCTCTATCAGGAAGCCGATAATTATTGCAGCCACTAATGTCAGGAAAAAACTTAACCAGATGTTAAGCCCAATTTTTGAAGAGAAAGTAAAAGCAATCCAGGCGCCAACAACCAGGAACTGGCCCTGGGCTATGTTAAGAACCCTGGTTGATTTATAAATAAGCACTATCCCCAATGCAATAAGGGCGTAAACACCACCATTCATAAAACCTTGTAACATATTTTGTAAAAAAATATCCATATAATTCCCCTAATCCATACTCTGGATTTTTACGGTGGTCCCAATTTTCCCTTTTCTGCCGTCCCGATATGTGATGTCAGTTTCTGACTTGTATTCATTGTTATCGCTGTAGAGAGCTGCGAAAAGGCCGGCGTATTGTGTTTCCATAAAGGACCGGCGCAGCTTTCTTGTTCTTGTCAATTCAGCTTCGTCAGGGTCGAACTCCTTGTGAAGATTGCAAAATTTCTTTATTTTGGCTGCCTCGGGGAGTGTGGTATTCACTCTCTCGATATCTCTTCTCATCAAACCGATAACTTCTGGTTTCTGGGATAAATCTGTAAAAGTAGTGTAAGAAATGTGATTTTTTTCAGCCCAGCGGCCAACATTGTCATAATCTATTATTACCATAACAGTAACATAAGGCCTATCTTTTCCGCCTAAAGCCATTACATCTTTGATGTAAGGGCTGAATTTTAACCGGCCTTCAATATATTGGGGGGAAAATTTTTGGCCACCTGCCAGTTCGATAAGTTCAGTCACCCTGTCCCAGTAAATAAGGTGGCCGGCGTCGTCGATATGGCCGGCATCACCGGTATGAAACCAGCCGTCTTGAATTACAACTCTGGTAGCTTCGGGATTTTTGTAATACCCAGGCACTACACCGGGGCCTTTTACAAGGATTTCCCCTGCTTCGCTAATTTTTAATTCAACGCCTGGAAGAGGTGGACCGACGCTTTCCGAACGAACATCGCCGTCCAGGTGGGAAGTTACCATGGATACTTCTGTGGCTGCGAACAATTGTTTCATATTACAGCCGATGGCCCGGAAAAACCTCAGGGTATCGGGGCTGAGATAGGAACCGGCAGTGAAACAGTCCCTTGCCCTTGACAATCCTACTTTGTCTTTGAGGGGGTGGAACACAACCCAGTCACATAATTTGAAGAGAATTCTCCAGAAACGACCCGGTTCCATCTTGTTACTTTTAAGAGCAGCTACTTTATACCCGACAGGGAGACAAAGATTATAGATGAGACGTTTTAACGGGCTGGTATCGATAATTTTCGCCTGAATGGTAGAGACAAGGCTTTCCCAGAGGCGGGGACCGTAGAGTATAACCTGTGGACCGATTTCCCGGGTATCTTCTTGAGACGTATCCGGTTCCTCAGGGAAATTAACTACGTTCCCTGAAACGAGCCATCCCGTTATACCCTGGGATTGCTCCGGAACCCAGGCTGGCGACATGTAGGAAACATAATCATCGGTTGCCAGGTGAGTGGACACTGAGAACCATGACCTTATACTGCTGATAAGATTATTGTGGGTCATTATTACGCCTTTGGGTAAACCCGTTGTTCCGGAAGTATAACAAAGCACGGCGACGTCATCCGGCTTGCCTGCGTCGATATTTTCTTCGAATAGTCTTCCATGCCCTGTTTCATATTCCTTACCTCTTTTAACCACTTCCTCAAAGCTCATCATCAACGGGTCATCGTAATGTCTTAATCCCAGCGGGTCCCAATAAATCAATTTCTTAACAAGGGGTAATTCATTTTTTATATTCAGGATTTTATCTACCTGTTCCTGGTCACGGGCAACAATGAAAGTAGAGTCGGAATGCTGTGCAATGTATTTTACTTCCGATGGAATAGAGTCTGTAAAAATCCCCAGGGGAACCCCCCCAGCTGCCTGGACAGCAACCTCACCCAGGTACCATTCAGGATCGTTATCTCCAAGTATGCCTACTTTGTCTCCCCTTTGTAATCCGAGGGATGTTAAACCAAGTGAGAAAAATTTAACTATTTCATAGCAGTCTTGCCACGTGTACTGCTGCCAGATACCCAGGTCTTTTTTACGCATGGCCAGCTTTTTATTGCCAAATTTCTTTAAATTGGCCATAAAGAGCTTGGGAAGCGTATTATCGGCAGACGTGTTTTCCATTACATAAGCCTTCGTTTCAACATATTGGGTTACCGAGATGGTTTCCTATTGTTGTCTGAATCGCATTTCCCTGTTACAGTTATGTATCTCTATTCATGGGCTATTGTAGTGTCTCTAATATCTCTTTACAATTTGTAGTGCCATTGGTGTCATTCCCGCGAAAGCGGGAATCCAGAGCAACAGACTGGATTCCGGGTCAAGCCCGGAATGACAAAGATTGTAAGGCCATTTATGAAACGCTAGACTAAATTACTAAATAACAAAACCTTGATATTGATTTATACCAGATGAAAGGAGGTAAGTTTTACACAAGGGTAATATTA
>JAUYHV010000043.1 GCA_030689845.1 Dehalococcoidia bacterium | reverse complement strand
CGATTCTACCTAAAGACCTGTGGTCACCGTCCGCAATTGTATGCGGCGGCCTCGACACCCAGCTATACAAGAAAGATGTGGCTCATTACTGGGGAGCGGAACCGCTTGACTTTTACGTTTCCACCGAAACCTGCTTCATGGCTATGCAAGCCTGGAACAAAAAGTATATGACATTTACCCCGGACTCCGTTTTTATCGAATTCTTACCCCACGACAACAAAGCGCCTGCCAGGGATGAGAAATATTACAACCGACCAACGTTACTTCTCGACGAACTCGAGGAAGGAAAACTATATGAAGTTATTATCACCCAACTTCACGGCCTGCCCTTGCTTCGTTACCGCATGGATGATGTTATTAAAATCATTTCCATGAAAGATGAGGAGACAGGAATTAACCTTCCCCAGTTCCTGATCCAGGGAAAAGTCGGCTCCACAATCGACCTGGCTAGTTTGTGTGAACTCGATGAAAAGACAGTCTGGGAAGCCATTGCCGCAACGGGGATAAAATATGCGGATTGGACGGCCTGCAAGGAATATGATGAACACAATACCTATATCAGGGTCCTCATAGAGGTAAAAGAGGATAAAAATCCCATCGAGATGGCTGATCTGATTGACCAGCAACTCAAGCTTGTGGACATTGATTATAAAGACATAGAGACCCAGTTGCAACTTAATCCGGTAAGAGTTACCATCCTTTCACCGGGAACATTTCAAAGTTTTTTTGAAGAAAAAGTAAGGGAAGGCGCCGATTTTGCTTTTTTGAAACCGACGCACATGAACCCCTCTGACAATGTCATCAAACGACTGCTTCAATTCAGCGAGAGTAACAGCACTAGATGATTAATCCATTTTCTAACCCCTTTTATTTTTTATCGCCCCTATTCGTTTCATGTATCTTTTTAGCTTTATTGATTTTACTCTGGCGAAAGAGTAGAAGAAACCTTAGCAGCCAGTTATTTTCTTTTATCCTTCTAAGTTTCGGACTATCTTCCTTTTTCACCTTTATCATGCGGTCCAGTCCGGACGTCCAGCAGGCATTTTTTTGGGATAGATTATTAATCGCTTCATTCATTCCCGGGTATGCTTTTTACTATCATTTTACTTTTAACTACTGCAACAAATCCCCAAAAAGCTGGGCTTTCCCTTTTATTTATACCGCTGTCATAATTATTGTTCTTATCGTTTTGTTAACAAATCTGGTAGTTGAGGAAATGTACAAAGCGCCCTACGGTTATGCTCCCAACACAGGACCCATGGCTTTTCTGGCGTTTATGCCAATGGTCCTTTTCATTATAGGCGGATCTATTAATGTTATCAACAAATATAGACTGTCAACATCTTACGAGGAAAAGAACCGGCTCCTGTACATCGCCATTGCTACGGTATTTCCTTTGTTGGGAGGATTCATGGACGCTCTAACCGACTTGCCGCCAGCGTCAATATGGGGGCAAGTCGTATTTTCCTTAATATGCAGCATCGCCATATTGAGATATCACCTCCTCGATGTCCGCCTGGTAGCTAAAAAAGGGTTGATTTACCTTATTATCAGCCTTTCAATAGGTGTTCCATATCTGGCAGCCCTGTTTTTTATATCAGGAATATTTAAGTCCGCACAAGCGCCCTGGTGGATTCATGTTTTCGCCATCCTGGTCTTTGCCGTTTTTCTCAGGCCAATATACACACTGGCACAAAACTGGGTAGACAGGCTTTTTTACCGGGACAGATACAATTATTTACAGGCGTTGAAACAGTTCAGCCGGGAAGCCCAAAGTATAGTCAACCTGGAACAGATAGGCGTCAACACGGTTCGCTTGCTCAGCGGCGCTTTGCGGGCTTCCAATGCCTGCCTATTATTGCCTTCGGGAGAGAGTTCCGACTGGGTTGTAGTGTCCTCTACTGGTTTGACGCTACCCCCAACAGAACTAATACTGCGGCACGAAAGTCCTGTCATCAGGTGGTTGAAGGAACACAGGGCCGCTTTGCTATTTAAATATCTCGATGTAACCCCCCAATTGCAAAGCCTTTCCCTGACGGAAAAAAACAGAATAGACAGGATAGGAGCTAAAGTATTCGTACCTGTAGTAAACCGGGAGAATAACCTTTCAGCTATCCTCACTCTGGGTGAAAAACTTTCCCGGCAGGACTATTCCGGTGAAGACCTCGAACTTGTTAAAACACTGACCAATCAGCTTGCCATTGCGCTGGACAACGCCCGATTGTACGACGAAACCCTGCGAACCAGGGATAATCTGGAAACATTACTCAACAGCATGAATGATTGTGTGATTATCCTCAACCAGGACCGGAAGGTACAGTTTATGAACAGGGCAGCCAGCAGCCGGTTCGGCCAAAGTGTTGGAAAGACCTGCTGTAGCGCCCTGGGAAAAGAAGCCTTCTGTGAAGGATGTCCCATTGACGAAGTTCTGGGTAATTCCGGCAGCGGCCCTAACTTCATTATCTCCGCGGGAGAAAGTTATTACGAAGTCTCAGCAGCCAGGCTCATCAATCCGGATGGCAGCTCCTCAATTATCGAGGTCCTCCGGGATATCACCGAAAGGCAGCAAAATGAAGCTGAAAAAAAGGAACTCGAACAGAAAGCCCAGCTCGCCAGCCGGCTGGCTTCCATCGGGATGATGGCATCGGGCATAGCCCACGAAATCAATAATCCTTTAACGGCTATAATTGGTTTTTCCCAGCTTTTGATCCAAAAGGACCTTCCCCAGGAAATCATGGAGGACTTAAGCATAATTAACAAGGATGCGCAGCGGGTTGCCAATATTGTAAACAGGATGCTTACCTTCGCAAGACAATATAAACCGCAACGGACCAAAGTCAACATCAACGAAGTGTTGTCCAGTACTATAGAGTTACGGGAATATGCCCTGAAAACGGATAATATCCAACTGACAACTGGGTTAGACCCCCTTCTTCCGGCGACCATAGCTGACGGAAGCCAGCTTCAGCAGGTATTCATGAACATAATTATTAACGCTGAGGCCGAGATGAAGTTAGCCCACGGTAAAGGCAGCCTCTTGATAAAAACTGAAGCTAAAGATGATATTATCCGGATCACTTTTCACGACGACGGACCCGGAATCAGCAAAGAGAACCTGGGGAAAATCTTTAATCCCTTTTTTACCACGAGAGAAGTCGGTCAGGGGACCGGCCTCGGTTTAAGTGTATGCCACGGTATAATCATTGAACACGGCGGTAGAATTTACGCTGAAAGCGAACCCGGCAACGGAGCTACGTTCTTTATTGAACTTCCTGCGGCAAAAGAATCAATCAGGTCCGAGCCTGCGAGTTTAGATTTCGAGCAAGAAGAGATTTCAAACGCCAAGAAAATACTCGTGGTAGACGATGAACCGACGGTGAGGCAATTTTTATCGGACTTTCTTTCCAAAGAAGGATACAAAATAGATACCGCCGACAACGGGACTGAAGCATTAAAAAAGATGAAGAGCAAAAAGTTTAACCTGGTTTTACTGGATATTAAACTGCCGGGGATGAGCGGCCTGGATATATACCAAAAAATAGAGAAAACCCTACCCACCCTTTCTGATAAGGTGATATTCATCACAGGGGATGTCATGGGAGCCGAGACTGATTACCTGTTTACAAATAAGAAGGTTCCCTGCATAACAAAACCCTTTGACATCGAGAAGTTAAAACAGGCTATAAAAGAAAAACTTAATTAAAACTAACCCGCAATTGCCCCTGTTAGTTCAACAACAGCGGGTAAACCCTGTTCCAGACTCCCCAGAGTGAAAAACCCACCATCATCCATATGCCTACCTGTAAATGGCTCATGATGGTCAGCGCATTTGCGGGGACAAGTTTTTGAGAGTCGGAATGAAATTCCCTGGCAGTCCTGACAGCCTGAATTGCCTTAGGCAAAGTAATGAATGCCAGCAGGCAAAAAACAGGAAGGCTAAGAAACTCAAGTAATGGCAACCAGCGTGAAAGCAGACCTGTAATGACCCATGCAGCTATCCATGCATATACTGCAAACATAATCACAGCGTAACCGGCGGCTCCCTTCTCTTTTCCCCATCGAGCAATCATGTGTTTTCTACCCACCGCCTTATCCGCAGCGCAATCCTGAAATTCGTTGATGTATATCACTGCAGCAATCAAAATACCAACAGGGACAGATGCGATTATGGGCAGCCAGTCAAATCTCTGGGTTTGGACCCAATAAGTTCCAAACACCATCAACGGCCCGAAATTAAGACCGATGATAGCCTCACCTACTCCTCTATAAGAAAGCCTCACGGGAGGAGCGCAATAAAAAAAGCCGGAAAAAATCCCTATTACCCCCAAAACCAGCACGGGCAGCCCCCGGGTCCAAACGAGAAATAAACCTATAATACTGCCGGCAATAAAAAAGACCAGGGATTCCCCTAAGACTTCTTTGGGACTGAGCAGGCCGCGTTGTATCATGCGGCTGCCCCCGGTAAACGGCCTGACATATTCTTCGTTTATTTCATCATTGGAGCTTTTATGGTCCCAGTAATCGTTGGCAATGTTAGTACCCGCATGGAGACACAGGCCTCCGAGAAGAGTCAAGACAAAATAACCCCAGTGAAAATTCCCTGTGCTTGCCCATGCGATAATCCCTCCTAAAACAATAGGGACCAGGGTAGCAGTAAAAAAAGGCGCTCTCGTTTCCAGCAGGAATAACTTAAATTTTCCGGCGGCCGGGGGTTGACCCGATACCTGGTCCGATATTGCCTGGCTCATAACTTATGTCCTTTCCGTTAAATCGCCATTTGTAATAGGGTACTTGTGACATTGATTTATGGAAGGTCTGGCTGGAGTAACAAATAGAACCCGGGGATGGTTAACAGTTAAGGTAACTGCTCACCTCCTTATGCCTGTAACGGAAACTGCTGAAACCGGATAGGTTAGGCGCTTGAGAAAAAAAGAGAGGGGAACCGGTGACTCCACAGATATCGCGTCAACTCCTGGCTAACATTCTCACACCGAAAATGGCCAGAACGATAAAAAACACCGCAAGGATAATAGTAAACTGGTAAAGGGTTTTTTCAACACCTCTTTTTGTGCGGTATACTGACTCCTGTGAACCGAAAACTCCACCCAACCCGCCACCTCGGACCTGAAGTAAAATGCTGAATATCAGGACAATAGATACAACCAGTTGCGCAATATATATATAAGTTGCCATTCAATATCCTTTACACTGTGTTAATTACCGGGTATTTCCCGGGTTATATTATCAAAAATCCTTCTTGGCTTATTCACCTACACTATTGTAAACCGAATATTTCAGTTGTCAAACCTGCCGGCATGACAACTATTCGCTCAAAATCGCATGCAATAATTCTTGCACTATTTTTGCGTTTGCCCTTCCCCTGGTAGCCCTCATCACCTGCCCCACCAAAAACCCCGAAGCCTGCTCTTTACCAGCCCTAAAATCGTCAACGGCCTTCGAATTTTTTGCTATCACCTCTTTAATCACTCTTTCAAGGTCGCCACGGTCACTCACCTGGACCAATCCCCGCTCCTCCACAATCTCCGCTGCCGGTTTCCCGGTATTAAACATCTCCTCGAAAACTGCCTTTCCGGCAGTCAGATTAATTTTACCCTCTTCTATCAATTCCAGCAACTTATTTAGAGCTGCCGGCGAAACTTTTGCGCCTGTTATCTCGTTGTTGGTGGCATTCAGCAGCCGGGTAAACTCGCCGAGGAGCCAGTTACCCAGGGTTTTGGCTTTCTTAGGTTTGTCTGATGCATTTCGTGTAACCCCTCCGCCATTCAGGCAGGCCTCAAAATAATCTGCCATCGCCTTCGAACCTGTTAATAAACCGGCGTCGTAGGCCGATAGCTCATAATCCCGCATAAAACGGTCACACCGTTGTTCTGGTAACTCAGGTAATTTACTCCTCACTTCATCCACCCATGACCCGCTCACAACCAGGGGAGGCAGGTCAGGCTCCGGGAAATAGCGGTAATCGTGAGCAGATTCTTTGCTCCGCTGTGAGACGGTAACACCTTTTTCTTCCACCCATCCCCTCGTCTCTTGAATTATCCTTTCATCACTTTCAACTGCCCTTCGCTGGCGTTCTTCCTCGAATGTCAAAGCCCTGTGAACCGCCTTGAAACTATTCATATTCTTTACCTCGACTTTTGCCTGGTATTCCAGGCTTCCCCGGGGCCGAATGCTTATGTTGGCATCGCAGCGGAAGCTGCCCTCTTCCATATTTCCCGTAGAAACCCCCAGGTATTGAAGTAACGTCCTCAGCTTCATTAAATACTGTCTTGCCTGTTCCGGTGACCTGATATCCGGCTCGCTGACTATCTCCATCAGGGGAACCCCGGCCCTGTTAACATCCACAACGCTGTAACTCTCCCCCAGGGAATTGTGGCGGTGAGACAGCTTGGCAACGTCCTCCTCTAAATGGACCCTGGTTATTCCTATTCTCTTGTTTTCCCCGCCGGTTTCAACGGAAAGGAAGCCGTTTATTCCTATGGGGAAATCATACTGAGATATCTGGTACCCCTTCATCAGGTCCGGGTAAGGGTAGTTTTTCCGGTCGAACTTGGTAAAAGACGGGATAGTACAATTAAGGGCAAGGGCACTCATAATTGTGAAAGCTACCGCCTGTCTGTTGATACTGGGTAATACTCCCGGCATACCGAGACATATGGGGCAAACATGGGTATTCGGAGAAGCACTGGCATAATCTGCAGAGCAGGGACAGTACATTTTGCTTTTTGTAAGCAGCTGGGCATGGACTTCAAGTCCAATTATTGTTTCAAATTCCATATCGTATCAGTTTGACAGCCAGGCCCCTTCACCGATCAGGGGAACAAAACGACAGGCGCCAAGATTGCGTTTTTCAATTCTATCCTGGTATTTTGTTACAATAACGAGTTCCTGTTCGTGAATAGACCCGACCGGAATAACCATTTTCCCCCCGGTGGTGAGCTGGTCTACAAGGGGAAGGGGAACCACGGGAGAAGCAGCAGTAACCATAATTTTATTATAAGGCGCGCCTTCAGGCCAGCCCAATTCCTTCAAGGCAAGATGAATTTCAATATTGTTATATTCCAGTAATTCCAGTAATTTCTTTGCTCTTTCTATTAGCTGAGGTACACGCTCAATGGAAATCACCCTGGCGGCCAAATCAGCCAGTATTGCAGTCTGATAACCGCTGCCCGCTCCTATTTCCAATACTTTTTCGTTGCCAGAAAGCCCCAGGGACTCCGTCATCAAAGCAACGATTAACGGCTGGGAAATAGTCTGTCCATACCCTATCGGCAACGGCCTATCGAGATAGGCCATTCCCCTGCTCTCCTCGGGAATAAATAATTCCCTGGGGATTCGAGACATAACCTGTAAAACCCTGGAGTCTTTTATTTCGGTACGAAGATGCTGGATTAGATTGTTTCGTTCCGAGGCAAAGTCAATCATCGATCCGCGAGAGTTTCAATCATGTCTAACGAATAAAAAAAGTCAACACAGCAAGGACAATAAACATGGCGCCGGCGATCAGGCCAATTCTTTTCAGTTCCTTTTTAACATATCCATAATCTACCTGAGGTGTCTTTGAAAGACTGTCCTCCATAGCTGTTACCCGGGGGACGCCGGTTTTTGCTAAACCTCCGGGACTGTCTGACCCTGAAGCCGCAGCGGAAATACCTGAATCCCTGCCGGTTAAAGCCGGTTTCCCGGGACCCCGTCTGTTATTATTTTTTCTATTATTATGCCCGCGCTTTTGTGGCATTTAATCCTCCTTTTTATTACCCGTTTCTTTCGCCCTGGGATGGGCTTTATCATAGGCTTTCTTTATACCCTCACTGGTCAGGTGGGTATAAACCTGGGTAGTAGCGATGTTGGCATGCCCCAGTAATTCCTGAAGCGACCTTAGATCCGCCCCACCGCTCAACATGTGGGTTGCAAAAGTATGCCTCAATGTATGGGGAGTCACCCTGGCATTAATGCCGGCTGCCGCGACGTGTCCTTTCAGGATTTGCCAGAGCCCTTGCCTGGTAAGACGCCCTCCCTTTTGATTCATAAATAAAGCGGTTTCCAAAGGATGATGTACCAGTATTTTTTCCCGGCCTTTTTCTATGTATTTCCGAAGCTTATTAACCGCGTCACTGTGGATGGGAATTATCCGCTCCTTGGAACCTTTGCCGAAGCAGCGAACATATCCTTCCTCCAGTTTCACGTCATCAACATTTAGGAACACGACTTCACTCACCCTCATGCCGCTGGCATACAGTAACTCCAACATAGCGGTGTCCCGATAATCCTCCGGTCCCGTCCCTTTACTCACCTCTTCGAGTAGTACGTTCATCTCTTGTATGGACAACGGTTTTGGTAAGGACCTCCCTATTTTGGGAGTTCCCAGGTTCTTAGTGGGATCGGTTTTCGCATATCCCTCTTTCACCATAAAGTTGAACAGCGATTTAGCTGCAGCAATTTTCCGCGCTATGGTCGTAGGACGGTAATCTTTCTCTTTCATGAACAACACGTAGTTTAAGAGTAAGTCCCTGTTTACCGCAGACCACTGGCACGGTATGCCCTTATCACTGCATTGTTTTTCAAGAAATTTTCTGAGCTGACCCAGATCGTTGTGATAGGCTTCCAGGGTATTACTGGCTCCCCCTTTTTCCACCTTAAAATAGTTTAAGAATTTTTCGATTGCTTCCTGCATATTTTTTTGGTCCCTACTAAAAGATACTGATACTTATTGTAACATAACATAAGGGAAACAAAAACCTGGTTTTACCTTTGATAAGGAACATTTTCCGTGTTACAATTTTTTTACTCATGGAAATTAAACGGTATAAAGAACGATTGAAAGCTCTTCCCGCCCGCCCGGGAGTATACCTGTTTAAGGACGGAACGGAAAATGTTTTATATGTAGGAAAAGCCTCTGTCCTCCGTAACAGAGTACGCAGCTATTTCACCAATCACGAAGACCTTTCTCCAAAAGTTCGACGTCTGATGGCCCGGGTAAAAGACTTTGAATTTATTGTAACGGACTCCGAGCAGGAAGCTATCCTTTTAGAATGCAACCTCATAAAAAAATACAGGCCTTTTTACAATATCCGTTTAAAGGATGATAAAACCTATCCTTACCTTACGGTAAGTTTGAACGAAGAGTGGCCCCGAATATATATGACCCGCCGCCTGGAAAGTGACAAAGCCCGCCATTTCGGACCGTACGCCAGCGCAGCATCCGTCAGGCAAACCCTGGACCTCATCCAAAAGCTGTTCCCTTTCCGCTCCTGTAAAAATTCCTTCTGGAGCAAACGGTTTAAACCGTGCCTGGAATACCACATTCACCGTTGCCTGGGACCATGCACAGGGGAAATAACTAAAAAAGAGTACTATAGCGTCATTAAACAGGTCATGAATTTTCTTGATGGAAATGATGAAATGGTAATCAAAGAATTACAGCGAAAAATGCAGGAAGCAGCGGATAACACGGAATTTGAAAGAGCTGCTTATCTGCGGGACCAGATTCGTTCCCTAACTTTGGTAACCGAACGGCAAAAAATATCATGGGTAAGCATGGAAGACAGGGACGCTATAGCCTTAATCGAACTGAAAGAGCAGGCCCTGGTAATGGTTTTCGCCGTGCGCAGGGGTAAACTCCTGGGGAAAGAACATTTCATCCTGACTAACACCCAGGAAGAAAAAAAAGGGAATATTATGGCAAGTTTTCTCAAACAGTACTATGGTCTTGCCAGTTACATCCCACCGTTGATCCTGCTGCAATTTCCCGTGGAAGAAACCGGTGCCATAGAAAAGTACCTCCAAAAAAAGAGGGCGAAGAAGGTAAGAATCCTCGTACCGCAGAGAGGTAAAAACAGGGACCTTGTGGCTATGGTAGAGGAAAATATTAAGCAAACTTTGGAGCAGCTCAGGGTTAAACTCCTCGTTGAAGTTGACACCGTATCCCGGGGCCTGGCAGAGCTTAAAGAGAAGTTAGGGCTGCCGGGTATTCCAAGGCGAATTGAGGGATTCGATATTTCCAATATAAGAGGAACACTGGCGGTAGGAAGCATGGTTGCTTTTGAAAACGGACAACCAAAAAAGGAACTTTACCGCCGTTTTAAGATAAATACCGTTAATTCCATTGATGATTATGCCATGATGCAGGAATTATTGCGGCGGCGCATAAAAAAATACGTTGAACCGCAGGAAAAAGGCTGGGAAAATATTCCGGACCTTATATTGATTGATGGAGGTAAGGGTCATTTAAATGCTGCTATAGAGGTCTTAAAAGAAAGCGGGGTTTCTGTGCCCTTGATCAGCCTGGCCAAACAAAATGAGGAAGTTTTCCAACCCGGCAGAGCAGAAGCATTGAACATGCCTGGAAATTCTTCCGCTCTTTATCTACTCCAGCGAGTCAGGGATGAAGCACACCGTTTTGCCCTGAGTTATCACGGAAAACTCCGGCAAAAACAGGGAATAAAATCCGTCCTCGATTCGATACCCGGCATCGGACCCAAGCGGAAAAAATCGCTAATCAGGCATTTTGGGTCTGTCAAAGGAATTAAAGAGGCGACTGTGGACGAAATTGCGTCTGTCTCCGGGATGAACCAGTTTTTGGCAGTAAAAATAAAAGAATATATCTAACCGCCCAGGAACCAGCGTAATCCCAGGGCTCCCGCCCCGGCAATAACCGTCCCTTTTATGACTTTCCCCAGCCAGATACTTAACACATATCGCCAGAGGGGAAATTTTAGCGCCCCCGCCGCAATACCGGCCGGATAAAAAAACGGGTTCAGGACCGCTGAGAGAATAAACAATACCAGAGTCCCCCTTTTTTTCATCCACGTCTGTATTCGAAGATAAGTTTGCTGCTTTCCGGTCTCGCCGAAAACCACGAGGCCGCCTCTCCCGGCATAGTACAAAGTCAGAGCTCCTACCATTTCACCGGTCCCCGTGGCAATTCCGACAAACAGGGGATTTAACACACCACCGAGGGCAAAAGTTATTACTATGGCCGGAAGGGGGAGAATAATTATGGCGCTTTGTAAAAAGCCCAGTATGAAAGCCCCCATATAGCCGTAGGTCCCCAGCCTTTGCACCTGTCCCCAAAAAAGCAAAATTAAAACCGCTAAAGCGATACCCGCCACAAGACACAAAATCGCCAGCCACACCTTCTTTTTCTTCCACCACCCCTCCCAATCAATATTAATACCTAATAATTGTTTCCCGCTTTTTAAAAAAGACATGATGGATGCCTTATTCACCCAAGTATTAGACTATAAATATTGGAACATATGCAAACTCCCGGGGAATTACCTGAATACCGAATTTCCGCAGTATTCATTGTTTGAGCCCGATGACATTTACACAGGGGCATTTGTAAGATGCCCCTGTGTAAATCCTGAGTTATAAGGCATCACCGTTCCACGCCTTCCGGTACGCCGACTTTGCTGAAGACGAGGGATTCACCTTTTACGCTGCCTCTAATGGCATCGCCTTCGGCAAATTCACCCAGCAAAACCTTTTTCGAAATGGGGTTTTCAACGAATCGCTGAATTGCCCTGCGCAGCGGCCGGGCGCCGAAATTCGGATCAAATCCCTCTTTAACCAGCCACCGTTTGGCCGGTTCACTAATTTTAATAGTTATTTTTTTATCCGAGAGCCTTTTTTGAACATCTTTTATCAGCAGGTCCACGATCTTCTTGATGTGCTCTTCCGTCAGGGAATTGAAAATAACTATATCGTCTATACGGTTCAGGAACTCGGGACGGAAGGAGCGTTTTAAAGCTGCATCCAAAGTCGTTCTCATTTGCTTACGTTCATCCTGGCCGCCTTCTTCCTTGCGAAATCCCATGGACTGCTTCTGCAATTCCTGGGTGCCGATGTTACTCGTCATTATTATAATGGTGTTTCTAAAATCGACGGTCCTGCCGTGTCCATCAGTCAAACGGCCGTCCTCCAGTATCTGGAGGAGAATATGAAAAACATCGGGATGGGCTTTTTCTATTTCATCGAAAAGAATTACCCTGTAAGGCCGTCTTCGCACAGCTTCGGTAAGCTGCCCGCCTTCATCGTACCCTATATACCCGGGAGGAGCCCCGATTAAGCGTGACACCGTATGTTTCTCCATGTACTCCGACATGTCCATCCGGATCATAGAGTTGTCGTCATCGAAAAGGAACCCCGCCAGTGCCCGGGCAAGTTCTGTTTTCCCGACTCCGGTAGGTCCGAGGAATATAAAACTGCCAATCGGCCTTTTCGGGTCTTTCAAGCCGGCACGCGCCCTCCTGATAGCATCGGAAACGGCCACTACGGCATCCTCCTGGTCGACCAGCCTCTTATGGATTATTTCCTCCATGTGCACCAGTTTTTGTGACTCTGTTTCCAGCATGCGGGAAACAGGAACACCGGTCCATTTCGACACCAGTTCGGCGATATCCTCTTCATCAACGGTATTATCAATTTTTTTCTCCTGCTGCCATGAGGTTTTCGCCTGTTGATGCTGCGCTTCCAATCGCAGACGCTCAGATTTTATTTCGGCTGCTTTCGGGTAGTCCCGCCTCTGGGAAACAGCCTCTTCCTCATCAAGGAGTTGTTTAATTTTTTTCTCCAGTTCCTTCACCTCGGCCGGAGCGCTCTGAGCCTCAATGCGTATTTTAGCTGCCGCCTCGTCGACGAGGTCGATTGCCTTATCCGGCAGGAACCGATCGGTTATGTAGCGCTGGCTCAACCTGGCCGCCGACTCCAGGGCAGAATCCTCGATCTTTATTTTATGGTGAGCCTCATACCGGGGTCTTAAACCCTTTAACATTTCAATGGTATCTTCAACCGAGGGCTCCCCGACATAAACGGGCTGAAAACGCCGTTCCAGGGCCTTATCTTTCTCGATGTATTGCCTGTATTCATTTAAGGTTGTGGCCCCGACACACTGTAACTCACCACGGGCAAGAGCGGGTTTCAACATGTTACTGGCGTCAATGGCGCCCTCGGCGCCGCCTGCTCCAACCACGTTGTGGACTTCGTCGATAAAGAGGACTATTTCACCCTTTGCCTGCCGTATTTCATCCATAACGGCCTTTAAACGCTCTTCGAATTCACCGCGGAACTTACTGCCGGCAACCATGGCTCCGATGTCCAGGGCCAACACCCGCCTTCCCTTCAAAGAGTCCGGAACGTCATCTGTCACTATTTTCTGGGCCAGGCCCTCGACAATGGCAGTTTTACCAACGCCGGCATCACCGATAATGACAGGGTTATTTTTGGTTCTTCGAGTCAACACCTGGATGACCCGTTTTATTTCTTCTTCCCTGCCGATTACAGGGTCGAGTTTCCCCTCTTTTGACATGGCCGTCAAATCACGGCTGTATTTCTCAAGGGAACGGTACTTACTCTCCGCCCTGGCATCGGTGACCCTGTGCCCACCCCTTATTTCCTGTAACGCCTGGTAAAGTCTTTCCAGGTCCAGGTTATACTTACCGAATACCTTTGGTGTTTCTCCATCACGCAGCCTGGCCAGGGCTATCAACAAATGTTCGGTGCCAATGAACTCATCTTTCAATCTTTTGGCTTCAGCGTTGGCATTTTCAAAAATTTGAGCAACCCTGGGAGTGGCATATATTTGCACCCCCACCTGAGCCACGTTTGGAGCGTCACTCAAAGCCTTTTCCACGTCCTCCCGCATGGCGGCGCCGTCTATTCCGAGTTTTTTTAATATTTCGGAAGTCAATCCCCCCTCCATCTGGAGAAGCGCCAGCAAAATATGCTCAGCGTCCCACTGGCTGTGTTGAAACTGACGCACCAGTTCCTGGGAATTTGCCAGGACTTCCTGGACTTGTTCGGTAAAATTTTCCTGTCTCATAATTATTCCTACCAGTAAAGGCTATTTTGTGTTTATTCTGTTTCGAACCGGTTAAGATTTTTTAGCACCATAATTTCTTCTTCCAGTTCCTCAATCTTTCGCTGCAAATCGTTTATTTGTCCAATAAGTTTAAAAATGACTTCAACTCCGGCAAGATTGACACCCAATTCATCTATAAGGTTTTTCATCTGCTTTATTCTCTCGATGTCTGCCAGGGAGTACAGCCGAACGTTACCCTGGGAACGGGAAGGTTCCACCATTCCGGCCCGTTCATAATATCTCAGGGTTTGGGCGTGAAGACCGGTTATTTTGGAAACAATACTTATACTAAAAAAGGAATCTTCGTTTTCAATGTTTGGGTTCATGACTCGTTTTTCCCTCCCCGTTTTTACTTAGTTACGGCCGGAATTTCTGTAAATCCCCGAACAGCTCTTTTTCCTTGTCGCTCAGGCCCTGGGGTAACAACACCCTGACCCTGACATAAAGGTCACCTCTTCCAGCGCCTCCCAGGTGGGGGATGCCCATGCCGCTCAACCTTAAAAGCCGTCCGTTCTGGGTTTCCGGCGGTAATTTCAAGGCAACGCTCCCCTTCAAAGTATTTACATTTACTTCCCCCCCGAGCACAACGTTGTAAAGGGGCACATCAACATCCATATACAGGTCATCGTCCTTGCGTTCGAAAACCTGGTGAGGCTTTACCGTTATCAGCAAATAAAGGTCACCCTTATTCCCCCCCATGGCGCCCGAACCCCCTCCTCCGGAAATGCGGACCCGCGAACCCGTTTTAACCCCTGCCGGGATTTTTACTTCCAATCGGCGCGGGCGTAATACTTCTCCCCGGCCTCCACAGGCATAACAGGGGGCATTCTTTAAAGACCCGATGCCGTTGCATACCTGGCAAGTCTCCCGACTTTCCAAATGGATGTTCCGGGCCGTGCCCGAAAAAGCTTCTTCGAGTGTGACCTCAACAGGAGCCTCGGCGTCTTCTCCCCTTGTTTGCCTCCTGCCCCGTTTATTACCACCCATACCCCTCAAGATTGAATCGAATAAATCTCCAAAAGGGGCGCCGCCGCCGCCAACATCTCCGTAGCTGTTGGTTTCATGTCTTGGCGCCCGGGCAAAATCGTTAAAACCTGAAGCCTCTTTCCACCCCGATTGCTCGAACTGGTCGGCATGCTTCCAGTTTTCCCCGTACTTGTCATACTTCGAACGCTTTGCTTTGTCGGAAACCACTTCATAGGCCTCGTTTATCAACTTAAACTTCTCTTCAGACTCCTTTTTCCCCGGGTTAATATCGGGGTGGTAAAGCCTGGCCAGACGCCTGTAAGCCTGTTTTATCTCTTTTTCTGTCGCGTTCTTCGAAACACCCAGTATCGAATAGTAATCTTTTCCGGCCATAGTAACCTCAATTCGATAGTCATTATAAAAAATTAATAATGGGCTTGTCAAGTACTATACTATTTGTTATATAATTTATTATATTTTTATCAAGTTACTTGACAATATCTTTATTATATGTTTTAATATTACTGGTTAACAGCGGAACTAAAAAAATAATGTTAACAAAAAAAGGAGATATAAAATGAACCTGATTAGATGGGAACCCTGTCAAGAAATCGCAACTGAACGGAATTCCATGGAAAAATTATTTGACGACACTTTTTTTGGGCCTTCATGGGTGGTGACCAGACCCGGGGAAGGATATATACCAATCGATATGTACCAGACAGATGATAAAATTGTGGTGAAGGCCACGGTTCCTGGTATAAATCCAGACGACATCGAAATCACTGTCACCGGGGATGTTCTAACCATAAAAGGTGAAATCAAAACCGAGGAAAAAGTAGAGAGAGAGGACTACATCCAAAAAGAATGCAGATACGGCTCTTTTGCCCGTTCCATACCCTTGCCTGCCGGTTTGACCGCAGACAAAGCCGAAGCCAGCTTTGAGGATGGAATCCTTACCCTGGAGATTCCTAAAGCCGAGGAAATCAAACCAAAAGTAATCAAGGTAAAAGCCAAAAAATTAGCACCTGTAAAAACAGAAGCTAAAAAATAATCTTGGAGTATCCCGAAAAGGGAGCGCCGCTGATAATCCGGCGAGGATCGAAGTAAATCAATCCTCGCCGGTTTTTTTCAGGGAAAACCACAACTGCTACCCGATAATTTCGTGCTTACCGCGCTGTCAGGCTTCAATGCCTTTCTCTTTTAAATAATCAAGCGCATCCTGAACCGTAGCGATTTTTTCGGCATCCTCATCGGGAATTTCCAGTTTATTATCCGTATCGCTGAATTCTTCCTCGATAGACATTATCAGTTCAACAAGGTCAAGGGAATCAGCATTCAGGTCTTCTACGAAGGAGGCCTGCGGAACCACAGCCTCCTCTTCGACTCCCAATTGGTCAATAACAAGTTTCTTCAGCCGTTCATAAACGGTGGCCAAATTTGCGCCCCCCTTTTCTTTTTTTTAATAAATATTTTTTATTTTGGTTTTTTCTCTGGTTTTTCCAGTATCTCGTCAATTAAGCCGTACTCTACCGCCTGCTCCGCGCTCAGATAAAAGTCCCTGTCCGTGTCCCTGGCAATTTTTTCCATGGGTTGCCCGGTGTGTTTGCCGATAATATTGCGTATTTTTTCCTGCATCCTCAAAATCTCCCTTGCGGCAATTTCCACATCGGCAGCCTGTCCCTGGGCGCCACCGATAGCCTGATGGAGATGGATTGTAGAATTCGGCAAGGCATACCGCTTTGCCTTGCTGCCGGCACACAAAAGAACAGTTGCCATGCTGGCAGCCAGTCCCACACAAATCGTCGAGACATCGGGACGGATCAACTGCATAGTATCATATATCGCCAGACCGGCGCTTATAATTCCCCCGGGACTGTGAATATACAGGCTGATGTCTTTATCCGGGTCCTCCCTGTCCAGGTAGAGAAGCTGGGCTATGATAAGGTTAGCTACCTGGTCGTTGATGGGCGTACCCAGAAAAATAATGCGTTCTTTTAACAGCAGGGAATAAATGTCAAAAGCCCGCTCACCCCTCACGCCGCTTTCAATAACCATGGGAATAACTCCATGGGGCTGCATGAGCCCATCAATGTCTTTATTTTTATTATCCATTTTTTTCGCCCCCTTTCCTGTAACTTTAAAACCATCAGGCATATTAATACCTGCTATGCCGAAATTTACGATCATTCCGGGAACTTTACCAGCGCCTGCAATTTACTATTTAGTTTCCTTTTCGGCGCTTGTATCTTTTTCTCCTGCTTCTGCCCCCGAAGCAATATCTGACAGAAACTTCAGCGTTTTTTGAAGTGTTAAAGAGTTCTTTACCGAAGCTCTAATTTGAGCTGATCCAAGGCTGCTCTTGACCTGGTCCTGGTTTCCTCCGCTAATATTTACCAATTTTTCTATCTCTCTGTCAACATCCTCTTCATTAACCTCAATATTTTCGTTTTCTCTGATTTTATTTAGCACCAGGGAACCGGATACTCTCTTCTGAGCTTCATCCTTTACTTCATTCCTGATTTCCTCATTAGACTTTTTAAAATCTTCAAGGTAACTTTCTACGCTGTTTTTCCCGCCGGCCCTTACTTTTTCATCAATGATACGGTCTATCTCTTTTTCCACCAGGTATTGGGAGTACTCTGCTGTAGAGGCGCTAACAATGGCTTCAACGACGCTCTCTTCGTGTTTGCGGCGGTTGACCTGCTCCATTACCTGCCGCAGGTCGGTTGTAACTTTATTTGTTAAATCTGCCAGAGATTCAAAACCGTTGCCGAGGGATTTGGCGAAATCGTCGTTCAGCTCGGGTAATTTTTTCTCCTTTACCCCGCTGACCTTAACCTTGAAATTGCATTCCTTGCCGCCAAATTCCTTCTGGGGGTAATCTTCCGGCAAAGGAAGGGTAAACTCTTTCTCTTCGCCCCCGGCCATATCCAAAATACTTTTCGAAAAGCCCGGAGTCAATACCTTGGAATCTTCTACGACAACCAACTGGAGTTCCTTTTCGTTTATCATTTCCTTCCCTTCAACCATGGCCTCAAGGTCAAAGGTAACCCTGTCCCCCGATTGCGACTTCCGTTCAACGGGTTCCCACACAGCCTGACGTTCCCTTAAATTGTCCAGGTAATTGCTGACAGCATCTTCACTGACTTCAACCGGTTCAACAGGTATGCGGATACTCTTATAGTCACCGAGTTCAATTGCGGGTCTTACGGGAACAGAAGCCTTGATAACAACTGGTTCCAGAGTCACAATATCTATGTCAGGATCACCAACGGTATCAAGTTCCTGCTCCTTTACTGCCTGGCTATAAGTTTCAGGTATAAGGTGTTCCATGGCTTCTTTTAATAAAGCCTCTTTACCAATAAGGTTTTCCAGGATAAAACGGGGAGCTTTCCCCTTGCGAAACCCGGGGACAGCTACCCTGTTTACCAGGTGACGGTAGGCCATAGCGAGGTATTTTTCCCTCTCCTCGTTATCAATTTCAATATTCAGTTCCACCTGGCTGTTATCTAATTTTTCCTTAGTGACCTTCAAATTAAACCTCTGTTAACAATGAGTGTGCGGTATTTTTTTGCGTTCAAAATTATATCACAGTAGCCTTCTCTTTGCAGTATCGAAGAACATTTCCTTCCGGCAGGCATGTACCACACGTTTGTTTTAAGTCAGGAATTTCCAGGTCGGAATCCTAAACATTTCTCAGGTTGATATGCAAATCCTT
>JAUYHV010000030.1 GCA_030689845.1 Dehalococcoidia bacterium | reverse complement strand
CATAGTATGTCGGAAACGGCTCTCCCACCCCGCCTCCTATTTATACTACTCTTTTGGGGGGCAAGCTAAGCCAGGAGAAGTGGGAAGATATTAATCGTGGTTTTCCGTAGAGATAGGTTGGGTTGGAGGGTTTTGCTTGATATGGTATCTGTTTACATGTTCAGCAACTACTTCCTCAGCCACGTCCCTAGCCACATGGGAAGACCTAGCTTCAGCGGCCTCCCTGGCTACGTTGAGAATATCCCCAGGGTCTAATCCATCAATACGTCCCCTGATTCCGGAAAGGTCTGTTCTAAGATCCGAGAACTCTTTGCGGAGTCCTTCGACGGCTGCGGCCAGAGGGGTAACTGATTTTGTGATAGCTTTGCCTATCCAGATAACGGCACCTGTTCCAGCACCGAAGGCAACAGCTACCATGGCAGAAAAACCAGCGATGATTTCCCAATATTCGACAAGCCAAGACATCAGTGGGGGTCCTTTCTAAACTATTCCACAATCTGGTTGAAGGACCCCAGCCGAAATTCCCGGAAGGATCTGTGTTGGTGATTGCGGCATGGGCACTCTTCTGCCTATGAGTTAGCTATCAACTAGCTACCGAGGGACGATACCCCCAACCCTAAAAAAATCAAATATAATGAGCCTTAAGGAGGGGGAAAGGAAAAAATGACGTGTTCATTTTTTCCTTTCCCCCCAGACAATTTTGGAGGTATATTCCATCTAGGTGGTTGGGACTACCTAGAGGATTTATGAAGTACACATTGCACCTGAAGATGGACACCCAGATTGCCCGGTTAATCAAGATGAGGGCCGCCGGCCTGGGAGTGAGCGCGGCCGAGTACGTGACGGCCCTGGTCCGGCAGGCGCCCGAGGTTTCCCACGTCGGGCGACCTTCCGAGGGCGAGGCGGCGGAGAACCAGGGAGGTGCCCTGGGTTTACCTATTGTTTTCGGTGACCCGTCCCCCTTGCGGGGATGAACCTAAAACCCGGGTCCTCCCGGATTCTCGGGTCGAGGTTTCGGGACGAACATCAGGGTTTTACCATCAGAAAAAAGCACACACTGGTCGAAAAATTGACGAAGGGATAGCCCATGCTTCTCTCGGTTGGCGTACCAGAAGGAGAGAGCTTTCCTACGGGCGTGTCTTAGGTTAGCGCCCGCAAATATGACCTGGGACTCCCCAAAGTACCTTTTCCTTTAATAACTACGGAACATAGGCGTTTTAACGACCTTCGCTTTTCGGTTTATCCCCCTTAATTGAAGGTGGAGTTCTATTCCGTCAGCGACTGACCCAGGATAAAGCCGGGGCTAAGACCAATGTCAAGTGGTAGGTGTGTGAAAAACCGACAACAGGAACGACCCAAGGACGTGCGCCTAACCTATCCTTGTGTTGGAAACCCGGCTCTTGGGTACCCTCAATGTCCTCACTTCCGGGAATGTCTACAAAGACAAGGGCCTAAAACCCTAATGTTATTAATACCCTGACCGATCAGGTAGCAGGTCCAGGCTTAGGATCTTACTCCTCAGAGTAGAAGAAGTAGGATCACGGCATGAAAACTAACATTTTTCTTGATGACGAACGAGGGGAGCCCGACCAGGATGGGAACTGGACAGGCTTCGCGGAACCGTTCCACGGATTTTATACAGATGACCCTCCACCCATTTGGAAGATCATTCGTAAGGTCACCACCTGCAAAGGAATTCT
>JAUYHV010000028.1 GCA_030689845.1 Dehalococcoidia bacterium | reverse complement strand
CTCAGGGCCGTTCAGCCGCAGGTGGCCGTTTTCTCGGCTGGCAAAGGGAATCCTTATGGACACCCTCACCCTGAAACCATCGCCCGGTTCAACAAGATGAACATACCGCTGTACGGAACGGACATTAACGGCACAATCATTATTTCAACAAACGGCAGGTCTTACAATATTACAACGGAAAAATAGGGCTAACATTTAAGTAATGTCAATCATCGAGCAAAAGGCAGTCCTCGACCGTATCGAAGGTTCCACCGGCATCCTCCTCCTGGGAGAGAGCGAAAATATTGTCAACGTACCGTTACAACTCCTTCCTTCGGGGGTACGGGAAGGGGACTGGTTTACCGTTAACCTTTCGGACGGGCGGTTGACAGCCATTAGACCGTGTCCGGGAGAGACGGCACGCCGGCGCAGCGCCATCGAAGCAAAACTGGAAAAACTGAGAAATAAAAACAAGTAACCGCTAACAAAGGAGAAAGACCGAATGGCTACTGGAACTATAAAGGTAGATGGAAAAGATATTCCTTTCAAGAGCGGGCAGACCATTCTCCGTGCCTGCCGCGAGAACGGAATTTATATCCCATCCCTTTGTTATGAGCCAAGGCTCTCCCCTCTGGGCACCTGCCGTATTTGCACGGTGGACGTGGAGGGCACCGGTCTAACCATATCATGTTCTACCCCCGCAGCGGAAGGTATGGTCATAAGCACCGAAAGCGAAGCAGTCATCGCAACAAGGAAAGAGAAGATCGAGCAACTCCTGGCGATACATTACGGCGACTGTATGGCCCCCTGCCAGGAAAGGTGCCCCGCGGGTATAGACATTCCCGGATATATTTCCTTAATCGGAAAAGGTTTTTACAGGGAGGCCAGACAGCTTATCAAGGAATATATTCCTCTTCCTTCGGTTTGCGGCCGTATATGCCCCCATCCATGTGAGCTTGTATGCCGCCGGAACGTGGTGGAGCAGCCCATTGCTATAAAAGACCTTAAAAGGTTCGCCGGCCAGCATGATGACCTTTCCCTTGCAGACACCAGAACACCCCTGCCTGCTTCGGGTAACAGAATCGCCGTCATCGGGTCGGGTCCGGCAGGGCTCTCCGCAGCGTATTTCTTGGCTCTCCGGGGACACAGCGTGACAATATTCGAGGCAATGCCCCTTCCCGGAGGCATGCTGCGCTACGGCATTCCTTCCTATCGCCTGCCAAAAGAAGTCCTGGATAAGGAGATTTCGGACATAGTCAAACTGGGAGTAACGATACAGACCGGGAAACATTTAGGCAAGGATTTCAAATTCGACAGCCTCTTCGAAGGAGGATTCAAAGCGGTTTTCCTGGCCACCGGAGCAGGAATAAGTA
The DNA here is from genome assembly GCA_030689845.1 of Dehalococcoidia bacterium. Classification (GTDB taxonomy): domain Bacteria; phylum Chloroflexota; class Dehalococcoidia; order JACQUA01; family JACQUA01; genus JAUYHV01. The sequence goes on along the minus strand of JAUYHV010000028.1, from coordinate 7,286 downwards.
TCCCCCTGGATATCCCGGGTGAGGATATGGAAGGGGTGGTAAGCGGCCTGGGATTTTTATCCGAAGCATATACAGGCACACCTTCCACAAAAGGAAGAAGGGTCGCGGTTATCGGCGGCGGCAATACCGCCATGGATGCCGCCCGCACGGCGTTGAGACTCGGCAGTGAGAAAGTTATGGTCCTCTACCGCCGTTCCAGGGACGATATGCCGGCTATCAATGAGGAGATAGAAGATGCGGAGGCGGAAGGTATCGAATTTACTTTCCAGGCGGCCCCGCTGAGGTTTGAAGGCGGCAACGCCGGGGTAGAAAAGGTAATTTGCGGCCGTACGGAACCAGGTAAACCTGATGAAAGCGGACGTGCCTCTCCACAACTCGTTCCGGGTTCGGAATTTGCCGTTGCTGCCGATTTAGTTATAGTCGCCTCCGGGCAGCGTCCCGACCTGTCGTACATCAGCGCCAAAGGGTCTTTGCCAGGGTCGGCGCAATCGTTCCGGCCCGGCAGGGGAGGGACTATCCAGGTAGATAAGGACACCCTGTTTACAGGGATTAATGGTGTTTTTGCAGGCGGGGACCTGGTTACCGGAGCCGCTACGGCCATCGAAGCCATGGCGGCTGGCCGGAAGGCAGCCCTGGCAATAAGCGAATATTTAAAGGACGGCCGGACCACACCCAAACAGTACCAGTTTAACAGCGCCAGGGGAAGCCTGGAACAGGCTGACATACAAGAATACAGCGATATTAAAAGAGTTCCCAGGGAACTTGTTAAAAAGCTGGAACCAGCGTCGAGAACAGGCAGCTTCGATGAAATCGCAACGGGATTTTCGCTCGAGCAGGCGCAAAACGAGGCAGCCCGCTGCCTCCAGTGCGGCTGTTACGCCATCGATAAATGCGTCCTGAGAGCCCTGGCTACCCGCTACGGCATGAAAGCGCCGGAGACACGGGCAAAATACACGTTTCCGGTTGATAATTCCAATCCCTTTGTCGAACGGGACGACAACAAGTGCGTCCTTTGCGGACTGTGCGGCAGGATATGCCGGGACTATCTCGGGGTAGGAGCTTTGCCGGCAGGTTTCCGACCAGCTAACATTTCCACCATGGTCCCGTTGAAAAACACAAGCTGCATTACCTGCGGAGAATGCATCGACGTCTGCCCTGTAGGAACTCTCAACCCCGATGGGGAATTAAAATCAAACTCTTTCGCCGCAACGATTTGCCCGTATTGCAGCGTAGGTTGCGGCCTGCAGCTTAATATTAAAGAAAACGCTGTATTGAACGCCCGCGGCGACGTTTCTAACCCCGTAAACCAGGGCCAAATATGTTTCAGGGGGAGGTTCGGCTGCTCCTTTGCCAATCACCCTGACCGTCTTACCCATCCAATGGTCCGCCGCAACGGCAAACTGGTTGAAGCAAGCTGGGACGAAGCCCTGGATATGGCGGCTTCCGGGTTTAAAGATAACAGGGGAGATGGTTTCGCCGCCCTGGCATCCGCAAGGATGACCAACGAGGAAATCTATCTTCTTCAAAAGTTCACCCGTGCTGTCATGGGAAGCAATAACATAGACAACTCCGGCCGGTTTTGCCACGACCCGTCTGTATCTACATTAGCCGGCGGGCAAATGGCAATGCCCGTTTATTCAATTTCCGGTCTGGGTAACTCGGCCTGCTTCCTGTTAATCGGAAGCGATATATCCACTTCCCTTCCCGTGTTGTGGCAGAAGTTGCGCAAAGCCGTTATTAACGGCGGTTCCCTGCTGGTCATAGACCCAAGAGAGACCGAGGCTGCAAAGTTTGCCAATACCTGGCTGCAACCACGGCCCGGTACGGATACAGCCCTGCTCATGGGTATTATGAACGTCATCATCGAAGCTGAACAGGCAGACGCAGCCTTTATCGAAGAGCGGACCGCAGGGTATGAAACTCTGAAATCCTCCCTTGCGGGATACTCGCCGGACAAAGTCGAGGGAATTACTGGAGTGCCCGCCGACAGGATAGAAGAGTTGGCCTTCACATTTGCCCAGACATTACCCGCTACCATACTCTATTCTTCGGGAGTTTCAGGGCAGCAGAAAGGGGCGGAAACAATACAGGCGCTCCATAATTTACTCCTTCTGACAGGTAACATTGACAAGCCCGGAGCGGGCATTTTCCCCCTGCCGGGACAGAATAATGTAATCGGGGCCTGCGAAATGGGCGGACTTCCCAACATGCTTCCCGGATATAAAAATATTGCTGACACTGATAACAGGATACCCTTTGAACAAAAATGGGCCGTCACATTGAAAGAAGTCCCGGGGCTGACCTTCCACGAATGCTTGGAGGCCGCCGGACGCGGTGATATCAAGGCTTTATATATTACCGGCACGAATCCTGCCGTGAGCGGCACGGGCAGCAGCCGGGTTATCGAGTCCTTGCAAAAGCTGGACTTCCTGGTAGTCCAGGACCTTTTTCTCACCGAGACTGCTTCCCGGGCCCATGTAGTGCTGCCTGCCGCGAGTTCAGTTGAAAAAGGCGGCACTTTTACTAATGTAGAAAGACGATTACAGAAATTCAGCCCGTGCATCCAGCCCCCAGGTGAAGCCCGAACAGATGCCTGGATAATAAGTGAAATCGCCCGCCGCATGGGAGCCGTCGGTTTCGATTATCCCGGTACCGGAGGAATCATGGAGGAGATATCTTCTCTGGTCGATACGGAAGAACGTACCAATGCCCCATCGGGAAACACGGGAAATCTCGCTATTTATAATTTTGTCCCAACAAAATTTGAGCCCCCGCAGGCAGATGGGGATTCCTACCCCTTTGTGCTTATCACAGGCAGGGATATATACCGTTTCAATACGGATTCCATGACCGGGAAGGTCCAGGGAATTGATATCCTGAGCAATAATGCTTCTTTGCAAATCAGCCCCATGGACGCTGAAACTCTGGGCATACAGGGTGGAGAAAAAGTCCGAATCGTGTCCCCGTCAGGCGAAATTATTGTCCATAATAGTCTTATTACGGAAAAATGTCTCCCCGGCACGGTATTTATCAGTGTAAACTTTCCCGGTATACCGGTTAACAACCTTTCGTTTTTCGATAATCAGCAACGTATTAAAAACCCGGTACAAAAAAACATCCCTGTTAGAATTGAAAAAATTTCATAATAAAATATATTTTGGTGATATTTAATCCGATATTCCCTGGGATACCTGTTGACAAGTATTTTATAAGATGTTAGATTATTCATGTATTTTGTTACATCACTCCTTTAATATGAATACGGTAATTTTAAGAAAGGAGATGGTTAAATGAGAGCAAAGACCGGCCAGCAAAAACCAACCGGCGGTCCTTTGAAACCAGGCATCTTCAAGCCCGGAACCGCCCCTAAAAAATAGTTTATTTCGTTGATCGCCCCTTTTCCCAGTTAATATTAACCGGGGCCAAACCCGGGCTCTTTTTTACACCGAAGGCAAACTAAGAGGCGGATATTTTCTTGTGCCAGCAGGGAGATATCTGCCTCTTACAAAATAATATGCAGTGTAGTGTATCATAAATGGCCTTACAATCTTTGTCATTCCGGGCTTGACCCGGAATCCAGTCTGTTGCTCTGTATTCCCGCTTTCGCGGGAATGACACCAATGGCACCGCAAATTGTAAAGAGATATTAGAGACGCTACAGTAGCATTGCATTAAATACCCTCTTTCCGCACTTTTTTCCCACGGGTTTTCATATTTAGTTTTTGCTTTACTTGTGGGCTTTAAATATTATTCGACGAGTAGTAAAATATTTATATGGGTCCCGTTTCCAGGACGGGTATAAAATATTCACCCGTAAATTGGAAATGATGGCATAAGTTTAAAAGCGAGGTAAATAAAATGATCAGGTTCACAAAAGAAGTAGCGCAACGGTTCCTCGGCGACGTCCCCCAGGACAAGAGTTTCTGGTGCCATGATGGCCGTTATTTGAGGAGTCTTGCGGAGTTAAAAGCCGCTCTCAACGACATGAGCGAGGACACTTTTCGCATTCACTGTAACGACACTACCAGCGATTTCAGCAACTGGGTAAGGGATGTAATAGGTGATGAAAAGCTCGGCAGGGACCTTAAAAAAAGCACAACGAAGTTACAGGCTTTGAAGAGTGTGGCCAGCAGAATCGAGTGGTTGGAAGACAGATTATAAACGAGAGCGCTGCAAACTGCAGGGACAACAACTGCGGCTTTCAACCCGCCAGCCGCCTGACCTCCGTCGAGCTATCCTTCGAAACGTTGGCGTAGACAAGGTGGATAACTGGTGAAGAGTTTGAGACTATCCCAGGAAGATATTTTATTATTATTCACCATATTGGTTCGCCTCTAAACCTTACAGGTATACCATCTAAAATAGTGGTGGGGAAGGGGGGATTTGAACCCCCACGCCTTGCGGCACATGATCCTAAGTCATGCTCGTCTGCCAGTTCCGACACTTCCCCCTACCCGGGAGTTAACTTCAGACAACAAACCCGAAAAGGTTAACCAACTGTCTGACAAGTTAACCACTTCTATGCTGTCTGATTTCCGTGATTCAAGAAGACAGGGCATATCTAACCATACGCTGTTATTTTATCAGAGATGTCTTATTAAGGCTATAGGAACAGAATTAACGCCGTCGGGTATAAATCCCTACTTTCAGAGATGGTTCAAAACAGAGCTTAGATTGCTTCTGTCTGGGGCATGGTGTTTAGCTTGGGGAAGGTCATAGGTCGGTTTCAATTCTGGCGGTAAAATAGGGAATTCAGTCTGGACTTATTGGCAAATATAATTGGCTGGCTTATAATATAATTGTTATTAAAGTCTACCGAAGCATTTACTGAAACTGCTAATCTGAGGAAATGCATGAAGTCATGGAAGACATGGGTAGCTGGCATCATCGTTTATTGCGTTATTGCAGGCGTAGATTTTCTCATATCCCCATATATTAATATTACCCAAACAATGATAGATATCGGTTTTGGTTTATTAATATCTGTTATCGTGGGTGTTGTTGGCTTCAATGTCATTTGTCCTTTGTCAAAGAATACAACAATGGTAAATAGATTCACGGTAGTTATAGCATTGTTTGTTTATTCAGTAGCAGTGCTGGCTGCCATATTCATGCTTCTCCATGAATTTAGCCTCAAACTGTTCTTACTTAAGGGTGTATTGGTGGGAGTTATTGCTATGGGTATAATTTACGGTATCGCCCAGTTAATACATTGGGCTATTAAAGGAACGCGGCTGTAAACTGTATGTGGAGAGGTGAGGTGAAAACTCTAAAATTAAATTAGATTCCCCAAACAAAATATTACGCCATTGACAAACTAATTAGCTTGTAGATTGGAGGATATATGCCGTCTCTTAAAAGTAGGGTTAAACAAGAAGTGTTAGAAAGAGCTATGGGACAATGTGAACGTTGTGACGGAGAACTTGGAAGTAGCCTCTACTTTCACTATAAGAGTTACCGTGTTCTTCTCCCCGATGCTGTCATAGTAGTTTGCTCTAAATGTCATAGCGAAATACAAAGTAAAAGTGGCAAGATATATTAAACAACTGAACACTTAGGCAACAAAAAACCGAGAGACGGTTAAATCTCTTGGTTATTCATTGACACCCATTACTGCGGGGGATAGAATTACACAAAAGAGGTCTCAAGAAAATGAGTTCAGTGTGGATTACATATTCATGGGAAGACAACGAAGACAGAGATGTGGATTTTGCCGCTCAGGAATTGATTGGGGCAGGTTTAGATGTCAAACTAGACCGCTGGAACCTTAGTGCTGGGAATCGTTTGTGGCAGCAAATCGAGCATTTCATTCAAAACACATTCTTATCAGATGGTTGGCTTCTATATGCTACCCAGGCAAGCCTCGGTAGTGAGAAATGCAAAGAGGAATTTGCTTATGCTCTTGACCGAGCTTTGGAAAAACGAGGTGGAGATTTCCCTATCATTGCGTTATTTCCTGTATCAGTAGACAATACGCTCATTCCAGCAAGCATCAAGACAAGGCTTTTTGTTAGTCTAACCGACCCAGATTGGAAGGAAAGAATAGTTGCAGCAGTTGAAAGACGGACACCTAATATTTCTAAACCACGAGTTGAACCCTATGCGATAAAAGTCCATAAATCAGGAGAAAAATTAATTATAGAAATGAGACCACGTGCCGGCACTTGGTGTCCATTTTTTATAGGAATTCCAATAGGGGAAAAGGACAGAGTCTCACCGTATCTACATCATGGTGCGGCTAATCGTCCACCTGCTGGAATGATTATGACTATCTTGTCGGGTGTTAGAGAAGGACCGTCTAATGATGGTAAATTATGGCTTACAAGTGCCGCAAATGAAGCCACACCCACACAAAGTTATTACCTAATTTGCCAAAACCTGCCATCGGTATTGGTTTTTGGTGTAGATGGAGATTCACCTCAATACGAAGTCAAATTCTCTTAATGATTTTCAGATCCCGATAATCCGCAGTGTTATTGGAAAGGCGATGAACTGATATGCCGTTACCAGTAAATTGGGCTTCTGCTGAAGACTTTGCGACTCTATTTCAATACTTCTGGCATCGTGATTTCCCCATAGATGAAATTTCAACCGGTGCTAAACGTACAGATTGGACTATACATATTGGAGTAATCGTCCGCAGTATAGCCGACCTAATGGGACTTGTTACCAGGTTTGAGAGGAGAGGGAGGAAAGATGCCGTATTAAGTTGTGCTGAAGGAGATGAACTAGCTATTGAATGGGAGTGGGGTGGTGTATGGGGTAATGAGTTGGATAAATTAAAGGTTCATAATGCATGGAGCGCAGTTAAAGGTAAGGAAAAGTTACTGAAATACGCTGTGCTCATAACATATACTCACACTCCAAACATTGATAAAGTCTATCAGCATGTAACCGAAAAATGGAAGGACGCTCGGTATCCACTATTGCTTGTCCTGGTTGATGTGAAAAAATCAAAAAGGTTTACTGTAGGCAAAGAATTCAAGCATATTCAGATGTCTTTGTTTAATTCGACTGGTCGTACAGATTTGAGGGTTGCCCCTGCTTTTCCCTGGAATGTTGAAAGTTCAAGATGGAGTTATCTTAAAGTAAACAATATGAAATAACACGGTGAAAGAGGATACTATGAACTCCCAAACGACATACCCCGCAGACTCATTATGGTATAAGACTAAGCAAACTTCTGCACAAATACGAATCGCCAAGTTATTAGGTATAAACCTGATGTTAGGGGAGTCCTTTCTGGTAACTTCAGCAAGAATCAAGGATGCAGTTGCAGAAGCTAT
>JAUYHV010000023.1 GCA_030689845.1 Dehalococcoidia bacterium | reverse complement strand
CCGTATCTAGTGTAGTGTTTCTAATATCTCTTTACAATTTGCAGTGCTACTGGTGTCATTCCCGCGAAAGCGGGAATCCAGAGCAACAGACTGGATTCCGGGTCAAGCCCGGAATGACAAAGATTGTAAGGCCATTTATGAGACACTACAATAGGTATTTATATTTAAAACTGGTTGAAGGTTTATACCGCAACCAGTTCTTTTATTTCAGGTACATCCTGTCTTATTACACGTTCAACTCCCTGACGCAAAGTCATTGTGGACATGGGACAACTGCCGCAGGCCCCGGTGAGCCTTACAGTGACCACCCCGTCTTTGACGTCAACAAGTTCCACGTCTCCACCGTCTGCCTGCAGAGCGGGCCTTATTTTTTGCAGGGCAACTTCTATTCTTTCTCGCATTTTTGATCTGTCCTTTCATGAATCGTTTAAGGGGGAAGCCGGTGTTTGAAGGATATTTAAACCCCCAAGTATTTATTAACTACCGTCATATTATCATCATGAAAACGATAGTCATACGACTTTTGTCGTAAATTAAGTGGGGGATTGAAGATTTTGAAGTAAAATACTTTTTGACCTTACGGGCCCTGGATATTTACAAATTGTTTAAGTTGCGAAGATAGGCGTTTTGTAAATACTGGGTGACCATGCGTTGAGCGTTGAAATAGGACCCGTTGCAGGATATTGCCGAACGCATTACCGAGGCATATTCTTCCGGGCGGTCGTAATACATAGGCAGAATCACCTTTTCCAACTTGTCGTACAAGGAGGCGGATTCTGATTCCAGATTAGATAATGATTCCCAGCCGTCACCAATGGACCAGCCTGTTACACCTTCGATGTGGCCTTCTATCCACCAGCCATCCAGAATACTGAAGGTAGGGATTCCGTTAAGGGCAGCTTTCATTCCGCTGGTGCCGGAGGCTTCCAGGGGTTTTTGTGGGGTATTCAACCATAAATCAACGCCTGAAATCAGGTATTTTGCCAGGTTAATATCATATTCCTCGATATACACCACGGTTATGCTTTCCTTCAAAGTCCTTGATGCTTCGAAAATCTGACGGATTAAACTTTTTCCGCCGTCATCCCTGGGATGTGCTTTCCCTCCGTAAATCAACTGTATCCGCTGTCCACGTTCGGCGATAGCTTTCAGGCGTTCTATGTTATGAAAAAGAAGAGTGGGCCGCTTGTAGCCTGTAGCCCTACGGGCAAAACCTATAGTCAATATTTCAGGGTCGAGTCTTATGGCGGTTCTCCGACCAACTTCCTGAAGCAGTTCCAGCTTGGCTTCAGAGTGGGCTCTACGAATGTCTTCTAAGGGAATCCTTATGGCATGTTTCAGATACAGGTTGTCCCTTCTCCATTGAGGGATAAAACTATCATACAGCTGACAAAAAGGTCTGGATGTCCATGTAACGGCATGGACGCCATTGGTAACCGCATCTATGTGATGGTTATTCAATATTTTTCGGGCAACTTCTTCATGGCGCATCGATACTCCGTTGACATACCTGGAATAATTCAATGCCAGATTGGTCATGTTCAGAAAGCCGTTGCTGCAAACCTTAGTTTTAATAAGAAAGTCCGTCCTGTCATTTCCCAGGATACTGCGAACAAGATCGAGTCCAAATTCGTCATGCCCGGCAGGCATAGGAGTATGGGTTGTGAAAACACAACGTTTGCTTACAGAAACAATATCATCCTGGTTAAGAGAAAGGAGACCGCGTCCCCAGGCCTGCTCTTCCATAAGGGCCAGTGTTACCATAGCAGAATGACCTTCATTCATATGATAGGCATGGATATCCATATAACCGAGGGCACGGAGTGCTCCAATCCCACCAAACCCGAGGACCATCTCCTGGCAAAGGCGGTAACGGGGGTCACCTCCGTACAAATAATCCGTCAACTCCCTGTCATAAGGTGAGTTCTCCTGCAAGCAGGTATCGAGGAAGTAAACGGGCACGGAGTGACCTGTAATACCCTTGATGGAGTATCGCCACACCCGGAGATGTACCGGTCTGCCTTCCACGTCTATTTTAACCCGGAGTTCGAGCTTTTCCATAAGATGTTCAGGAGACCAGTTATATTCTGACTCGGTCTGGTTCCCATGGAAGTCAAGATACTGGCGGAAATACCCTTTTCGATGCAATAATGTTATCCCGACCGCTGGCAAACCCATATCGGCAGCAGCCCGTATTGTGTCGCCGGCTAATATCCCCAGGCCTCCGGTATATGTGGGAATTTCCGGATGGACCGCAAATTCCATGCAAAAATAAGCAAAAGCAGGTGAATCCATTATTATTACAGTAAAAATTCTTTCTGTTATTTTTTATGCGCATCATCTGCAAACCTTAAAATATTATCTTCACAGTGAAATTAGAGTAACAGGCAATTCCGGGATTAACAACGGTTCATGTGTTTGCCAATTAATGTATTCACCGGGAAAGGCTTTTATTTGACCGCTTAAATATTGTATATTATAAACACTCAAATGGTAAAATGCAGACCAGTATTATGGCGCGAAGAATGACAGTGAACGGGCTGAATATTTTTTAACATTCGCAGAAGTAATAGGTGTGGCGATTACCTTAATGGGAACAGATAGAAAGAAGGGAGTCAGCGATGGATACCCAATTGCAGGAAACCGAGGTATTGGTTATAGGTGGAGGTCTGGCCGGATGCTGGGCAGCTATCAAGGCAGCGTCTCTCGGGAAAAAAGTGACCCTTGTAGACAAAGCAAAGGTAGCCCGTAGCGGCGCCAGCACTTTTATTAATCAGATATTAGCTCCCACTCCTCCCGGGGAGTTGTCTGCCTGGAAAAAGGAACTGGTTGAAAGAGGAGAATACCTCAACGACCAGGAATGGGTAGAGGTCGTATTAAAAGAAGAGAAAGACCGGATACAGGACCTGATCGATTGGGGAGTTCCTTTTGAAAGGACTACAACTGGAGAGCTATTCGTTAAGAGGGGTAGGGGACACGGAGTTTCAGGTGTCGTCCTCTGCAACGGGCATACGTTAATGGACATCATGAGGAAAAAGGCGCTGAAGTGCGGGGTTACCCTTGTTGAGCGGACAGTTATTACAGGGCTGTTAACTTCAGATGGAAAGCTGCCAACGGGTGGGTTCGTTTGCGGAGCTGTAGGTTTCCATGCGAGAACGGGCGAACCTGTGATTTTCAAAGCAGGAGCGGTAGTAATAACGTCCGGGCAGATAGGTTCAAAATTAAGGTGCCACTTTGTTAACAACCTGTCCGGAGACGGGGTCGCCATGGCATTAAGGGCGGGAGCAGAGTTAATAAATATGGAATTTTGCACCGCCGGTAACATCTCCTATTTCGAAAGGAGTTTTCACAGTGGCAGTCAGGCTCTCCTGGTAGGAATGGGAGCCAAGTTCATAAATAAGAACGGTGAACGCTTTATGCTCCGCTATGACCCCGAGATGGCTGAAAAATCCAAATTAAGCACTCTCGTACAGGCCTTCGCTAATGAAGCGTTACAAAATAGGGGACCATGTTACTGGGACATGACGGGTTTTTCAGAGGAAGATATTGCGATGGTGAGGCGTTTGTTGCCGACAACTCTCAGACCGTATGACGAACTGAATATCGATATAAGGAAGAAACCAGTAGAGTGTTCACCGATAGTGCAGATTTGTTCTTCATGCGGAGAAGGCGGAATTCGCATCGATATTAGTTGCCGGTCCAGTGTTGAGGGATTATATGCCGCGGGGGCGGCGGCCCGTAACCCGGTCCACGGAGTTTACTCGGTAGGTGGTGTTAACCTGGCGTTCTGTAACGTAGCAGGATACAGGGCTGGTGAAACTGCCGCCCGGAGCGTAGCTAAAAATCCAGATAAGGAAATTATATTAAACCAGGCTAAAGTAACCTTGAAAAATAATTTTACTCCTCTGGGAAGAAAAGAGGGATTCACTCCGGACGACGTGGTTAAAGAGTTTCAAAACATAGTAATTCCTGCAAAGGTAAGCATTTTAAAAAACGAAAGCCGAATAAACGAAACTCTAAATAAACTAAAAGTTTTAAAAGAAACGAAGTTGGCAGCGATGGCTGCAAAGGATATTCACGAACTGGTTAAAGCATTAGAGGCACAGAACCTGGTTGAGATAGCAGAAATTGTTTTTCTTGCCGCCCTCCAAAGGAAAGAAAGCCGGGCGTGGCACTTCAGAGAGGAGTATCCTGACAGGAACGATAAAGAGTGGTTGAAATGGGTGATTGCCCAAAAAGGCAATGACGGGAAGACGAAGTTTAGAATCGAAAATATACCGGTGGAAAATTACGAGTTCAGGATCGCAAACCCCGGGAGTAGTCCCCATCCGTTGACGCTGGGGAATAAAAAATAGGGTTTTCACCTGATATATTCCTTTAACAATGGATGAAACCAAAAATATTTTTGAATTGAATCTGTAGGTAACAGGAGGCTTACCGTGTTTGGATGGATGGGCAGCGTATTAGAGATTGACCTATCTAGCGGAAAAATAATAAAAAATAGCCTTGATGTGTCATTCGCCAGAAAATGGCTCGGCGGGGAGGGTTTTGGATCAAAGTATCTCTGGGATCATGTCGGACCGGAAATAAAGGACGGCCTCGACCCGGGTAACGTACTCATTTACACGGCTGGTCCTTTAACAGGGACACTCGCTCCAAGCAGCGGCAGGCTTGAGATCGTTACAAAGTCCCCGATAACCGGTATTTTTGGAGACACAAATTCCGGCGGACATTTTGCCCCGGAGTTTAAACGTGCCGGATATGATGCCATCATCATCAAAGGGCAGGCAGAAAAGCCAGTATACATCTGGATAAACGACGATGAGGTGGAAATTAGGGATGCCCGCCACCTTTGGGGCAAACTGGTCTCGGAAACCGATCAAGCCGTAAAAAGAGAACTGGGAGATAACGATATTCAGATCTCTTGTATCGGCCCAGCCGGGGAAAACAAGGTGAGATTTGCCATACTCATGAACAATCTGGAACGGGCTCCAGGTTGGGTGGGATGTGGTGCCGTTGCAGGATCAAAAAACTTGAAAGCGGTTGCTGTCAGAGGCACGAAGAGCATCTCTATCGCCAGGCCGGAAGAATTCGAAAGAGCCTGTTGGGAAACCAGGCAAAAGGTAAAAAAGCTGCGTCATCTACAAACAAGACGAAAGATGGGTACACTGTACCTTACTGACCTTTTTTATCACGGCGGCTGTGCCCATGTGAATAATTTTAATATTACTCAGTGTTCACCTTCGTATTACGAGCAAATAAAAGGGGAAAAAGGTGGCGAATATTTTACCAGCGTTAACGGATGTCACGGTTGCGAGGTGCACTGTGGACACCATTACGCCATCAAGCAAGGACCTTATGCTGGTTTACAGGCGGGAGGGTTTGAGTTCGGAGTGTCTCAAGCTTTCAACATGTGGTACGGTTCTTCGAATCTCGAATTTGCCATGGTGGCCAGTCACTTTTGTAATGAAAACGGCATGGATGGCTCCGAACCCGGAATGCTCCTGGCATGGGCTACGGACCTGTTTAAGAAGGGTTTGATTACGGAAAAAGATACTGATGGTTTGGTGCTTGATTGGGGTGATGAAAAGGTAGCCCTTGAGTTATTGCCCAGGATAGTTCACCGGCGGGGGTTTGGCAGCCTCTTAGGTGAGGGGTTGTACCGGGCGGCAAAAACCCTGGGGGACGAGTGTGTAAAATACGCCTATACCATAAAAAAAAGGGCTTCCGTAGAGGCTAATGCCAGGACCTGGTATGGATGTGCCCTTGCTTCGGCAACTTCAACTCGAGGGGCCGACCATTTAAAAGGATGGCCTTTTCCTGAACTCGCGGGATTGCCGCCTGAACAAAGCAAAAAACTATGGGGGAACACGAATACATCAAATCCTCTGAAACACGAAGGCAAAACGGAGATGACCTTATATGAACAAGCCATGTTCACAATAATTGACTCCCTGGGTATGTGTAAGTTCCACAGCCGGCCCCCGCTGGATGGTCTGAACGAGGAGGATTATGCCAGACTCGTATCGGCTGCCACGGGAGTAGATTTTAGCGGGGAAGACTTGATACATACCGCCCACAGAATTTACAATCTGCAACAGGCTTACAATGTCAGGGAGGGCCTTTCCCGAAAAGACGATTCTATCCCTGAACATTACTTCAATGAAGCGCTAAATACCGGGCCTTTAAAAGGATTCATTCTCAGCCGTGAAAACTTTAACGATATGCTGGATGATTACTATCAAGCCCGTGGGTGGGATAAAGAGACCGCGGTGCCGACTGCGGAGACCCTGTCAAAATATGACCTTGGGGAGATTTCCAGAGAGTTGGAAAACATCAAAAGAAATTAATCACGAAGTAAAATAGTATCTCCAGCTTGTATATAAGGGCAAAAGCGCTTGATTAACGGGGGCAATTTATAATGAACTGGAAGCGATATGCGGGGATATTAGGGCTTGGTTGAAAGTTGTTAATATAGATTAAATGGAGGAGCTTTTGAAACTAGTGTAGTGTCTCTAATATCTCTTTACAATTTGCGGTGCCATTGGTGTCATTCCCGCGAAAGCGGGAATCCAGAGCAACAGACTGGATTCCGGGTCAAGCCCGGAATGACAAAGATTGTAAGGCCATTTATGAGACTATACAC
>JAUYHV010000018.1 GCA_030689845.1 Dehalococcoidia bacterium | reverse complement strand
CGGCTACGGCAGACGAGGAAGTCGGGGGTGAGCTTGGGGTACAGTTCCTCCTTAAAAACCACCAGGAGCTGCTGAAAGCGGATTTCGCAGTCAACGAAGGCGGTGAGGAACCAATTATAATCGGGGGTAAGCAGGTTAACTTTGTTCAGGTTGGAGAAAAAGGGACCTGCTGGACAAGACTCGTAGCAAAAGGCACGTCCTGCCACGGATCCGTTCCCGCCCTGGGGGATAACGCCGTCGTAAAAATGAGCCGTGCACTGGAGCGTTTATCCAGCTATAAGCCTCCCATCCTTATATTGCCTGAAATTAAAGAACTTATTTCACAACTCGTCCGACTATTAGGGTTGGAAATGGACATCACCCCTGAAACCGTCGACCAGGCGGTTGATCTTTTCCAGGACAAAGCTTTCTCAGCTTATTTGAATGCGCTTACTCGCATGACCGTATCACCGAACTCCGTTCACGGTGGGCTTAAAACCAACATTGTACCCGACTACTGTGAGGCAGACGTTGACATACGTGTCCTGCCCGGGCAGAATAAAGAATTTGTGTTTGGTGAACTCCGCCGCCTCGTTGGAGACCAGATTGAAATCGATATCGCTCTTTATCATCAACCGACATTTTCGCCGTCGTCTTCAATCTTTTATAAGACAATTGTTGAGACTGTGAAGGATTCGGGCAGCGACAATACCGTTCTATCCTGCCTTTCCTCAGGCGCCACTGACTCCCGATACCTCAGGCAGCATGGTATACCGTCTTACGGGTTGGGCTTGATGGTTGCCGGTTTTGATCAAGATCTCCGGAAAACAGTCCACGGTGTAAATGAACGAATAGATATCGCTTCATTAAAACTTAAAGCGGACTTTCTGGTTCAATTAGCACGCAGGTACCTGAAGGATTAATCAAACTTCTCATTAAAGGGTCAGGTGTAAACCGCCCCTATTTGGCCGGAAACGTATCTGTAGATGTGTCTTTTTTCCGGGCCACACTGGCATTGAGAGAGTTTTGCACACAATATGCTATAATTTGAGTTTAACCGGGCACCGTATATTCAATTATGTTATTTAGTTTATTTGGTCTTTTACGGACGGACCCACTTGCTTTCTTCTGGGTTCTCATAAGCACATGCGTGGCTCTTATCGTTGCCATAACTGTGCATGAATTCAGCCACGGGTTCATGGCAAACACGTTTGGCGACCCCACTGCAAAAAGAAGCGGCAGGCTGTCTCTCAATCCAATGGCACACCTGGATCCCCTTGGAACCATAATGCTTTTTATCGCCGGTTTCGGCTGGGGCAAACCGGTACCGGTCAACCCCTATTACCTTCGGAACGGAGCCCGCACAGGCATGGCCCTGGTTTCTCTGGCCGGCCCGGTTTCGAACCTTCTTTGCGCAGCCATTTTTGGCGTATTTGCCAGGACAATTCCACCACCCTTTTCCGACCTTTTTTATTACATTGTCCTGTATAACATTATTCTTGCAATATTTAACCTCGTGCCTTTACCCCCCCTTGACGGGTTTAAAATACTACTTGGAATCGTTCCTGAAGAAACGGCCCGCAATATTTCGAGAATTGAGCGTTACGGTCCGGCAATTTTAATCATCGTTATTATGTTAGACCGCTTCACAGGTTTGGGTTTGTTTTGGGGCATACTGAGACTACCGGTGAACCTGTTTTCAAATTTATTCCTGGGGGAAACCCTGTTTTAGCCTTTTTCAACCCTGGTTAACCAGCTTTTTCGTCGTTAAAAGCGGCTTCACATTTTTGACAGTTCGGTTTAAGATAAAATCAATAGCAGGATATGGATAAAGTAACAATAGTCGGGCTTGGTCTCATAGGCGGTTCCCTGGGACTTGCTATTAAGAAATTCATTCCGGATACCCATGTCACCGGATATTCAAGAAGTCCTGAAACCGTAGTCCGGGCAAAGAATATCGCAGCTATTGACACGGCTGCATCGGACATTAAAGAAGCTGTAAACGGTGCTGGTCTTGTTATTATCGCTACTCCTATCCTGACGGTTAAAGACATTTTGGAGCAGATTGGCCCGCATTTACCGGCTAAATGTATAGTAAGTGATACAGCCAGCACCAAGTCTGAAATTATGGTCTGGGCAAAAACCATCCTGCCCAGCGGCATAAGTTTCGTGGGTGGACATCCAATGGCGGGAAAAGAGACTTCCGGTATTGGGGGCGCGGACGCTGACCTCTTCAGGAATTGTGTTTATTGTATTTCCCCGTCACCTGAATCTGATAACGAACCCGTCGAGTATTTAAAAAAAATTGTTACAGGGATAGGAGCCATACCTGTTATCATTACTCCGGAGAAGCATGACAAGTTAGTCGCCGCTATCTCCCACCTGCCTTTCCTGATATCAGAAGCGCTGATGTCGGTTTGCGCCGGGTCAGACTCGTGGAATGAGATGGCACAGTTTGCCAGCAGTGGTTTCCGGGATATGACCCGTCTGGCTTCGGGAGACCCCGTGATGTACCGGGATATATGTGCTACTAATCAGAAGGAAATTAACTCCCGTTTGGATGAATTTGTTAAGGAGATCCAGAAACTGAAATCCTTGTTACAGGGCGACCCCGGAGACCTGGTTAATTTCTTTTCAGAGATGCGCCGGGTCCGGCAGGACTGGATACAGAAGCGTTAATATGAAAAAAACTATTTCATTTTCTCGGGCGGTAAAAGGCGAACTTTCCCTTCCAGGAGATAAGTCCATTTCCCACAGGGCTGCCATTTTTAATAGTATTGCCAGGGGCAAAGCAACCATCTCAAATTTCAGCACCGGGGAGGATTGTAAAAGCACGCTAAGTTGTCTGAAAGCCCTCGGAGTGAAAATAACCGGGGTAAAAAATATGCCCAACACTGTTGTAATAGAAGGGAAGGGCAGATCGGCCCTGAGGGAACCCTCGGACATCCTTGATGCGGGAAACAGCGGTACTACCATGAGACTGATGTCAGGACTGCTTGCGGCACAGCCGTTTTTTAGCGTCATCACAGGAGATGAGTCTTTACGCTCCCGCCCCATGAAAAGGATAATTGAGCCCCTGAGTCTCATGGGTGCTGAAATAAGGGGAAGAAATAACGATACCCTGGCACCCCTCAGTATCAAGGGTGGAATGTTGCGCGGTATCGAGTACCGCCTTCCGGTAGCCAGTGCCCAGGTAAAATCTTCCATCATACTTGCAGCCCTTTTTGCTGGATCCGCTACCAAAATCCTGGAACCAGCCGTTTCCAGGGACCATACGGAGCAACTCCTCTCTTACATGGGAGCGCAAATTAAGCGTAACAACAACGCGCTGGATATTACCCCCATTGCAAATGACCTTAAGCCCATTGACATGAACGTGCCTGCTGATATCAGTTCGGCAGCTTACTGGCTTGTGGCCGCATCGATACATCCCATGGCGGAACTGAAAATCCTGAATTGCGGTATAAATCCAACAAGGACAGGAATCCTGGATGTTCTTTCCAATATGGGAGCTAAATTTTACCTGATTAACCAGCGCATCGAGGGAGGCGAACCTATTGCCGATATAGTTGTTTCCTCCAGCAATTTGAAGGGCACCCGGATTGAGGGAGACATGATACCCCGCCTGATAGATGAAATACCCGTTATAGCCCTTGCCGCCTGTTTTGCCAGGGGGACTACAATAATAAAAGATGCGGGCGAACTCCGGGCGAAAGAATCCGACAGGATTGAAACTACCACAAGCGAACTGTCGAAACTGGGAGCAAATATCGAGGCATTGCCTGACGGCATGATTATCAACGGTCCCTGCCCTTTAAAAGGCGGCATTACCAACAGCCACTTCGATCACCGCCTGGCGATGACCCTCGCTGTGGCCGGTATGGTTTCCCCAAATAAAACAGTCATTGACAATTCCCAGGTCGCAGAAGTATCATATCCTTCTTTCTGGGAAGATCTTACAAGGTTGCAAAAGGCGGTTTAACTTATTTATTCAGGCAAGGGGATACTATGAATGTAGAACTCATACATATAGGTTTTGGTAATATACTGGCTGTTAACAGGGTAATAGCCATTGTTTCTCCCAATTCAGCTCCTATCAGGCGTATGATTCGGGAAAGAAAAGACAGCGGACTTATTATAGACATGACCAGCGGCCGCAGGACGAAATCAGTAATATTTACCGAAGGCGGTCACATCATCCTTGCAGCTTTGACTCCCGAAACCATTGCCGGCAGGGTGATGACTGAGCGGGAAGAAATACTAAAAAACGAGGCGGCAAAATAGAAAAGTCAGGCATTTCCCAGGCTAAGTCCGGAGATTCGCCCCTTTTTTTGATAATTTCCGGCCCGTCCGGTGTGGGCAAAGACCTGATAATTTCCCACTTAAAGAAACGGTTCCCTTCTGTTTACTACATGGTTACTCTCACCACGAGGTCAAGTCGGGAGAATGAAAAAGATGGGGTTGACTACTTGTTTACTTCCCAAAAAGATTTTTTAGATATGATAAAAAACGACGAGTTGCTGGAGTGGTCGCAGGTTTATGGTAATTATTACGGTGTCCCCAGGAACCAGGTCCGGCAGGCACTGGCTAACGGACAGGATATTGTGCTTAAAATCGATGTCCAGGGCGCAAAAAAGATTAAGGAAAAGGTACCGGGTGCAATTCTCTTTTTCATTTCTCCACCATCACCGGAAATGCAGGCGGCCCGCTTGAACCGGCGTAAAACAGAGACAGCGGGGGATATTGAAACAAGATTGATAGTCGCCCGTGAAGAGATGGACTATTTACCCATCTTCGATTATATGGCCATTAGCCATGAGGGCAAAGTAAAACAGCTACTGGAACAACTTGAAGCCGTAATAATCGCAGAGAAATGCCGAGTTAAAAAAACACCCCTGTATCTCTGAACAAATTACCGGCGGCATCTTTTTTGCCCGGTTTAATTTTGGGTTTAGCTGCCCCTGCCCACCCCATAATGTCATCTTCATGAAACAGTACCCGAGCGCAATTGTATACCGGTTATTTACGGTTTCTTGGTATCGGAGGCTTCCTCTCCGGTGTCTTCCTTGTGGTCGAAAATCGCCATCGACACCACTTTATCTTCGGGGTCCATCCTCATAAGGTGTACACCCAGGGTATTCCTGCTCTTGATAGTAATGTTACCTACCCGTGTCCGTATCATTATCCCATCCGCCGACATAATGAGAAGTTCCTGTTCTGGGAAGACAGCCCTTGCCGCGACTATTTTACCCATGTGTTCTTTAATCCGTAATGTAGCCATCCCATACCCATTCCGTTTGTGCGCTGGATATAGACGGGTTGGGCTCATCTTGCCAAAACCTAATTTTGTTAATACCAGCAAATAGCTATCAGGGTAGCAAACATCTACACCTACCACCTGTCCGCCGTCTGCCAGCTTCATCCCCTTAACTCCCCCGCTCGTCCTGGACGCAAGTCTTAAATTATCGACACAAAATCGAATTGCCCTCCCGTTTTCATTCACCATAATTACGTCATCTTTCTCCGACGCAATTCTGGCTGCCATCAACTCATCGCCGGTTTCAAGGTTCATAGCAATCAAACCGTTACTCCGCACAGAGGAGAAATTCTTTAAGGCAGTTTTTTTGATCTCCCCCTTGGAAGTAGCCAAAACCATGAAGAGGTCTGCGTCAAAATTGGTTATGCGCACTACTGTGGTAACCTGCTCTTTAAAATCCATTTGCATCAGGTTGGTGATTGGTGTCCCCTTTCCTGTCCTCGAACTGTCGGCGGGAATTTCATACACCTTCAACATGTATACCTTTCCCATGTTGCTGAAGTAGAGAACAGAATCATGTGTGTCTGCAACGAGCAAATGCCTGATGCCGTCAGCTTCACGCATGACATGGCCGATAATCCCCCGTCCCCCTCTTTTCTGGGATTTATACACGTCGACGGGTACCCGTTTTATATATCCCTTGTTGCTGATGCTGATAACTACTGTCTGATGAGGTACAAGGTCCTCGTCGCTGAAAGCCGTGAGTTCTTCAGGCAAAATCTCTGTCCTTCGCTTGTCCCCATACTTTTTCTTTATCTCACCAATTTCTTCTTTTACCAGGTAAAGGACTTTTCGAGGGTTGGCCAACAGGTCTTCCAGATAGGAAATGGTGCCTAACACCTCTGTATATTCATTCAGAATCTTTTGTCTTTCCAGTGCCGCTAACCGTCGTAATTGCATGTCAAGAATAGCCTGGGCCTGCTCCTGCGAAAGCTGGAACTGGCTCATTAAGTTAGTCCGGGCAGCTTCTGCATTTTCCGCCTGCCTGATGGTATTTATGACTTCGTCCAAATTTTCCAGGGCAATCCTCAAACCTTCCAGGATATGTGCCCTCGCTTTTGCTTTGGCCAGATCAAACCGGGAGCGACGTTCAATGGTAACCACCCTGAAATCTATATAGTGTTGCGCAGCTTCTTTTAAACTGATTACCTTGGGCTGCCCGTCCACCAGTGCCAGCATATTGACGGCAAAAACAGTTTGTAAAGACGTATATTTATATAGATTATTAACGACTTTCTCAGGCTGAGTTTCTTTTCTCAGTTCAATAACAAGGCGGATTCCATCACGGTCTGATTCGTCACGGATTTCGCTGATACCTTCAAGCCGTTTTTCTTTAACTAATGCTGCAATTCTCTCAGCCAGGGTAGCTTTGTTTACCTGGTAAGGCAATTCGGTTATTACAATCTGCTCCCTGTTTCCCTTGGCAATTTCTTCGAAATGCACCCTGCCCCTGATAACCAGACGACCGCGCCCTGTGGCATAAGCGCTCTTTATGCCCTCAACTCCGACGATAATGCCTGCGGTGGGAAAATCAGGACCCTTTACTATTTCGTTTAATTCTTCCACGGTGACTTCTGGATTATCTATCAGTAAAATCAGCCCGTCACAAATCTCACCCAAATTGTTGGGTGGAATATTTGTTGCCATTCCCACAGCAATACCGGAGCCGCCGTTTAATAACAGGTTTGGCATGCGGGACGGCAAAACCGACGGCTCTTTAAGGCTGCCGTCAAAATTTGGCACGAAATTTACCGTCTCTTTTTCAATATCCGCCATCATCTCTCCGGCTATTTCGGACATGCGTGCTTCCGTATAACGCATAGCTGCCGGTGGGTCGTTATCAATACTTCCGAAATTTCCTTGCCCATCTATCAACTCATACCGCAAAGAGAACGGCTGGGCCATCCTGACCATTGCCTCGTAAACAGGGGAGTCACCATGGGGATGGTATTTTCCAAGCACTTCTCCAACTATGCGGGCGCTCTTTTTATATGGAGTGTTATGCCTTATGCCAAGTTCGTTTATAGCATATAAAATACGTCTCTGTACCGGTTTCAACCCGTCGCGAACGTCTGGTAAGGCCCGGGAAACAATGACACTCATTGCATAGTCGAGGTAAGAGTTCTTCATCTCCTCTACTATGTTAATGGGTTTAATTATTCCGCTTTCTGTTACCATTTTGCCCTCAATTCTGTTGTCAAATGTCCGAACCCCTAAAATTCCTCTTCGTCGTCTTTATTATCAGCCACAACCCTGTTGATTCTCTCCTCGATGATGGAAACACCTTCCCCGAACACACCCGGCTCCTTTTCATCCTCACCTGTATAGTCTCCATCTTCCCCAAATTCCTCGTCACCCTCTAAATCATGCCTTAACAACCCCCCTTTAACATACGGCCGCAGCCCTTCTCCGCCCTTAATTGGAAATGATAAACGGCCTACCTGGGACGGATGTTGATATACTTCTTTTATTATTATTTTTATTCCTTCTCCCAAACTTGTAATGGCCGCCTCGTAGAGATTCCCCCCCGATATGAGTTTAATCAATCTTATTGCCCGATCGACGGTTACCTCCCCAAGGTATTCCCCTTTAATGGAGGTCACCAGCAGATGAGGCCCCCTGGTTACCAGGTCAACTCTTTCTCCCGGTGAATATTTTGCCAGAACGCTTTCAGACGCAGGTTTGAATAAATTTATAACTTTTGACTTGCCTGTTTCTTCGATAAAAAGATCGGGAGCTACCTTATGAACAGGTTTATTTTCTTCGTAGTCATCAGAATCTATTAACCGGGATAGCCTTTGAATATTCTTTTTGGCGATAGTATTTTCCGAATCGATAGTCTGAGCTTTCATGTAAGCTGCACGGGCTTCCGAATACTTGCCCAGTTCCATTAAGGCTCTGCCCAAACGGTTTAAGGCATCGATGTCATCCGGAAACCTTTCATTAATTTCCTTATTCACAACCACCGCCTCTTCCCAACTGCTTTTCATTGCCAGGGCAATCGCCCTTTTTTCCAGTTCCTTTTTTAATGGTGCCTTATCTTGCATTAATAAAGACTCCTAAAAACATTGTAGCATTCTATGGTTTATTGGCCATTTTTTCAAGTAGTCTTGGACTTTAATCCGAGCATTATGATAAAATTCTTTTCAGAAAAATTATATGGGAAGCAGCCCTCCTTATGTGGGGGCTATTTTTTGAACAACACAGGGTGAAATATTGGCTGTTTTAACAATAAAAGTGGTTCCAGAGAAAATCCTGCGGACCAAGGCGAAAAAGGTTAATATCATTGATCGCTCGATTCAAAAATTGCTTGACGACATGGTGGAAACAATGGACTGGGCAAACGGGGTCGGATTGGCTGCCCCCCAGGTCGGGGTTCCGCTTAAAGCAATCGTGTTAGGTATGCCGGGTGAAAAACCATTATATATTATTAATCCTGAAATAGTAAAAAAGGGTGAGGAGATTACCGTCGAAGAAGGCTGCCTGAGCATTCCCGGATTCAGGGGGGAAATAAAACGCTGTGTTTCAGTGACTGTCAAGGGACTGGACTACCATGGGAAGCCTCTGCGATTGAAGGCTACGGAACTGTTTGCCCAGGCTCTTCAACATGAAATAGACCACGTAAATGGTGTATTATACATCGACCATTTAGAAAGCCCTGATAAATTGTTCAAAATAACATCAAGGGATGATGAAAATTAAACAAAACTCAGCATTAAACCTGGAAAAATCCCCGGGGTTCCCCGTTATATCAAAAATTATCGATGTGCTGAGGGATGAAAATATCAGCGGTTACCTGGTAGGAGGGTTTGTCAGGGATATCATCCTCGGATTAAATTCGGTTGATATAGATATCGCCCTTTCCCATTTGAATCCTGACATTCTGGAGAAAATATCGGGTAGTCTCCACGGTAAGTATTTTATACTGGATCCAGTCAACAAAGTCGCCAGGATGGTTGTTCAGGACGCTGGGAATACCTGGCATATAGATATTGCTCCCTTGCGGGACAGTATTCGTGACGATCTTGCAAAAAGAGATTTTTCAATTAACGCTATGGCCATTCCCCTGGAAAACCCCCAGGGCGCCCTGGAATCCTTAACGCTCATCGACCCGCACTGCGGAATGAAAGACATCCACAACCGTTATATCAGGGCAATAAACCATGACATTTTCCAAAATGATCCAGCCAGGTTGCTGAGAGCAATTCGCATTGCCGCCGAGTTAGGTTTTCGGCTGGAGGCCAAAACAGCGAAACTTGTAAAGCTGAATTCGCCTTTATTAAAACAGGTACCTGGTGAACGTATCAGGCTTGAACTGGTAGCTATTTTAGAAGCGCGTGATACTGGTTCACGGTTTTATGAGATGGATGAAATGGACCTGCTCGGGGTTTTGTTCCCGGAATTTATGGGTACCCGCGGAGTAGAACAGCCGAAGGAACATTTCTGGGATGTTTTTAACCACTCAATAGAAACCGTTCGGGCTGTTGAAAACCTGCTTTCCGGCAGCCGTGCGCGGGGTAGCGATTCCCTGTTATCCTCTGTGCCCTGGTCTCCGGAAATTTCCGAATATTTCAATAAAAAAAATAATGGGGAAGTTTCCAGGGGTGCCCTGCTTAAACTCGCAGCCTTGCTTCATGATGTTGCCAAACCGGCAACCAGGGCTCTGGACGGTGAACGGTTGAGGTTCCTCGGACACGCCCAAAAAGGCGCTGAAATAATTGAGTTGATAATGCATCGCCTCCGCTTCAGCAAACGGGAAACCGACATTGTTTCAAGAATTGTGTACCACCATTTAAGACCGGGGCAACTGACAAATGAAGACCTGCCGTCACCGAGGGCTATTTACCGCTATTTCAGGGACCTTGAAGACATTGCCGTTGATGTCCTTTACTTTAGCCTGGCCGATCACCTGGCCACGAGAGGGCCAAATATCGATCCCGAAAACTGGAAGAAGCACACCGGCATGATTTCTTACATAGTCCAGGCAAAAGAAGCAAACGATAAATCGGTTTCCCCTCCAAAACTGGTTGACGGACATGAGATAATGAAACGGTTTCACCTGGAACCCGGCCCGAGAATTGGAGTTATCCTGGAACAAATAAAAGAAGCCCAGGCATCCGGGGAAATCAATACCAAAGATGAAGCATTAAACCTTGTTAAACGACAATACGCCCACTCTTGAGGAGATAACATGCGTAACCGATATTTCATATTATTCCTGTTGATATTATTCCTTTTCGGATTCTGCGCCTGGCTTATATGGCCGCTGGACAGTACCAGACTTACCCGCCAGGGATTACGCCTCGGGCTGGATCTGAAAGGAGGAACTCACCTTGTATATGAAGCCGACCTGACCAAAAAAGATCCTTCAATCTCTGATGAAGATGCTATGAAAAGTATCAGGCAAACCATTGAACGCCGCATAAATGCCTATGGCGTCACTGAGCCAAACATCCAGATACAGGGCACGGACAGGATAATCGTTCAACTTCCGGGAGTGGAAGACGTAAACGAGGCCGTGAGGCTTATCGGGAAAACAGCTCAACTCGACTTCAGGGAGCAAGTAGCCGGACCGGACGAACAGGTAACCTGGGAAATAGCCAAAGCCAGGGGCAGCGACGGTCAGGAAAAAGACCTCACCGGGCAGTATTTCAAGGCTAATGCCCACATACAAATGGATAATATCCAACCGGTCCTGGCCTTTGAATTCGATAAGGAAGGCGCTGTCCTTTTCAAGCAGATTACTACCAGGCTGGTAGGAAAACCCCTCGGTATTTTTCTTGATGGCGAGTTGATTTCCTCACCTACAGTAAGAGCGGTAATTGAGGATAAAGGAGTTATCGAAGGGATGTCTGTTCAACGGGCCGAGATATTATCTATCCAGTTGAACTCTGGCGCCCTGCAGGCACCACTGCGTATTATTCAGCAGAGGGATGTCGCGCCGACCCTGGGAACCGAATCATTGAAAAAAAGCCTGAATGCCGGCATTATCGGGTTTATTCTTGTTTTGCTCTTTATGATTCTGTATTACAGAGTGCCCGGTATTGCCGCAGCAGGAGCCCTGATTATATACGGCACCATGGTTCTGGCAATTTTTAAAATGGTGCCTGTTACCCTGACCCTGGCCGGAATCGCTGCCTTTATAATCTCCGTCGGAATGGCGGTAGACGCCAACGTGCTGATTTTCGAACGGATGAAAGAGGAATTACGCTCGGGAAAAACTCTCGGAGCTTCCGTTGAAGCGGGTTTTAACCGTGCCTGGAGCGCAATATGGACCAGCAACGTGTCTACGGTCATAACATGCATAATCCTTGGGTGGTTCGGATACCGGTTCGTCGCCGGTACCGTGACGGGATTCGCCCTGACACTTTTTATAGGTGTAGCGGTCAGCATGTTCAGCGCGGTTTTCATAACCCGCAATTTTTTACGGATTATAATTAGAACACCCCTCGCTAAAAAGATGGTGTTTTTCAACCAGTAAGGAGAGCTCTCTTGTTAGATTTTGTAAGCAAACGTTTCTGGTACTTTATTTTATCGCTGCTTATTATTATCCCGGGAACGGTATCCCTTATTTTCTTCGGGCTGCAGCGGGGGATTGAGTTCACTTCCGGTTCTGCCATGACTGTGAAATTTGCCAACCAGGTGGAGGAGAACGCCCTGCGCCTTGAATTGACATCCTTTGGTCATGGAGACGCCATCATTCAACGCATGGGGGAAAACGAGTTCTTTATTCGTACCAGGGAACTGATGGGCGAACAAAAAAACGAGGTTGGGGCGGTAACAGCGCCGTCCGAAAGAGAGCAACTGGAAAAAGACCTCAGGGACAAATTGGGTGATTTTACCGTCTCCGATTTCTATTCAGTATCTCCTATAGTTGCAGAAGATATCGAACGCAACGCCACATGGGCTATTTTCGCGGCTGTACCGGCGATCCTGCTATACATCACCTGGGCTTTCCGCAAAGTAGCCAAACCCTTCCGTTTTGGGACCTGCTCCATCATCGCTCTTCTCCATGATATCCTCGTTGTTCTCGGAATTTTTTCCCTCCTCGGGAAGTTCGCCAACGTTGAAATAGACGCCATGTTCATCGCCGGAGTTCTTACCGTGGTCGGCTACAGCGTCCACGATACCATCGTCGTCTTTGACCGGATCAGGGAAAACCTGATAAAGAGTAAATTCAAAGATTTTTCCAACGTGGTAAATCACAGTATTATGCAGACACTCTCCCGGTCCCTGAATACATCCCTGACAACATTGCTGGTTATCGTCGCCCTGTTCCTTTTCGGGGGTGTCACCATAAGGTACTTTATCCTGGTGCTGTTAATAGGTGTTTTAACAGGAACCTACAGTTCTATTTTCAATGCCAGCCAGCTCCTTGTTGTTTGGGAAAACAAGGAATGGGGAAGGTTTGTTTCGTGGATACCGGGACTCGGCAGCCTTACCAGGGCAAAAGCGAAGTAGGCATATTTTCACCCTTGTTTCGCCGTAAAGCAAGTACCGTATAATACAAACTATTTTTTATGGCAGTATGTGGCATTTACATTACACAGCCTGGTTATGCGAAGATATGCCTTAACCCAAACCGCCCGTTTTAATGTTGTCAACGTTTATCCGGGATTTTATCTCCGGTAAATTTTTCTATGTCTGCTTAGGTAAGATCAACCCTGTTTTATTGATTTCCTCCTGGGGTTGAATATTGCACCTTAAATAATATTTTCTTTCATCCTCCTGCATTTTCCGGGCTCGCAACCTATCAGGTATAATGATTCTATGAATTTGAATGAGCATCAGGTGATATCGACAATTGAACAGTCAAGGATTTAACTCGCTCAACAGGAGAGCCGCGGGTCTCTCTATCATTTCCAATGTCTTCATCATCGGCATCGAGCTGACAGCCAGTTTTGTTACGGGCAGCGTCAGCATACTGGCCGGTGCTATCAACAGCGTGGTAGATCTGAGTGCGGCGGTTGTTGCGTTCTTCAGCGTCCGTATCTCTGCTAAACCCGCGGACGAGCAGCACCCTTATGGACACGGCAAAGTGGAAAATATCGCCGGAACAATAGAAGCCGGCCTCCTTTTTATCGGAGCTTTTTTTATCATTTATGGTGGCGTTAAGAAGATTATTAGCGGTGCTGAGTTATTTCTCCCGGAAGCCGGCATATTAATTATGCTGGTATCGATTACACTGAATGTCATTGTATCGCTTTACCTTCACAAAGTAGCCCGCAAAACAGAGTCCCTTGCCATAGAAGGGGAAGCCAAGCACATTAATGCGGATATCTTGACTTCCGTGGGTATCATAGCAGGCCTCGCTCTGGTGCGTTTAACGGACATCCATATTTTAGACCCGCTTATTGCCATTGCTATTGCCGTGTGGATAATTGTTACCGCTTTTAACCTCACCAGGAAATCCATTGGAGGCCTGGTAGATGTGAAATTGCCTGCAGCAGAGGAAAAACTCATTGCGGACTGCATTATGGAGCACTGCAGAGAATTAATCGGCTTTCACAAGCTGCGTACACGCAAAGCGGGCGCCGAAAGATACGTTGACCTGCACCTTGTTATGTCCAGGGCAGCGACGCTGGAGGAAGTGCACCAGATGTGTGACCACCTGGAAGAGGACATCCATGTTAAATTGGCCAATGCAACCGTGACGATTCACGTTGAACCATGCGAGAGTGAGTGTGCCGATTGCACTATCACCTGCCCTGAGAACACAAATAATACTTAGTGTTGGGAAGTTTCCCCGGAGAGTAGTTGAGAGTCCTGCCCCTGTCCTTTCGTCATGCTAAACCGTGTAATCTCCTGGCGTTTTGAATAATAGATACGGAATCAGCGTCTTCTTTGTCTGTTTCTTTGCTTACCTGTAATTCACCAATATTTACCTCACCGTTCATGGTTTCCAGGGTAGCTTTAATACACTCCGAAAGGCTCTCGGTGGCGTACCCACCTTCCAGGGCAAAAACCATCCGGTCGCCGCATAATTCCCCGGCTAATTGCTTTATCGTGGCTGTCATCCGTACAAAACCATCGACCGTTAATCGCATCGTGGCAAGATAGTCTTCCCGATGGCCATCGTAACCCGCGGAAACCAGTATCAATTGAGGTCGGAAACGTCTGCCTATTGGAACTAATATTTCTTCAAATACCCTGTTATAGATTGAGTCGCCGCTCATTGCAGGTAAAGGAATATTAACTGTGTTCCCCGTAGCTTCTCCGCTCCCTGTTTCTGAAATACTGCCTGTACCGGGATAAAAAGGGTACTGGTGCGTTGAAAAATATAAAACGGCAGGGTCGCTATAAAATATATCACTTGTACCGTTGCCATGGTGCACGTCGAAATCAACTATCATTACACGTTGCAGCTTATATTCTTTCAGGGCATATCTCGCTGCAACGGCAACGTTATTAAAGATGCAAAAGCCCGACGCTTTGGATATACCGGCATGGTGCCCCGGCGGCCTTACCAGGGCAAAAGCTGATGACAACTCGCCTGCCATAACCTTTTCTATTCCCGTTAATACCCCGCCAACGGCATACATGGCTACATCAAACGATGCCGGTGAGAGGAATGTATCCATGTCAAGCCATCCACCCCCATTAATAGCTTTATTCTCTATGGAAGTTATATATTCCTTCGTATGCACCAATGCAACTTCATCAACAGTAGCTTTCCTTGGGGGAAAAACACCGATCCTGTTTAGTACCCCCATTTTTTTTAGATAGGCCATCACCGCTTCCAGGCGTTTTGCATTTTCCGGATGAGACCCGGTATCATGCTCAAGATATATTGGACTGTATATCAGTCCTGTTTTCAAGTTTCGCTTCTCCTTATGAATTGACCCTGACAGTCGGACCGAAATAGATGTATCGTCTGGAACAAGATGAATATTCAACCTGACAAAACAAGGCCAGTCCGCTCTAACCAAAAACCAAAACTAACTTTAGCCGGTATCGTATCATATTAACCGGGCCGTTATCCAGATGTTATCCAGCATCCCTGATATACCGGCTTTTTCAATTTCCCTTAGCTTGGACTTCTTAAAGAACCAACCTGACAACAACGAATAGTAGTCAAACGTTAAAAGTTTCCCCTGTCATGTATAAGGACACCGGAATATGATATACTTTTTTCCGAATATTGAGGATAAAAGTCGAATGACATTAGAACTCATTCAGGTAGTTCCACAGATAGAATCAGCCGTGCAGCATATGAAGTCCAGGCAGTCGGAACGGAAGCAGCGGCTGGAAACGGCAATCAGGATTTTCCATTCTCAGGATCCCAGCCTTCAGCAACTCCGGGATAAGCTTTCAGCAGCGAAAATCACCTGGTTGACCGCAGGAATTGCCGGGGGCCTGAATAACGTATTTCCCCTTCCTCCATGCCCCCCCGAAGTCTCGGTGCTGGGAGTTGACGGCTCTCATTTGGAATTCCAGCGCGACAGTCCATTAGCCTGCTACTTATTGAACATGGGAATGGCCCGCATATGCTATGGTAAAAACCCCGAAGCACTCCTGCAATCATACGGAAAGCTGTACAGCACCGCGGACGACCTGGTTCTTGCCGACCCCGGGGGTAGTATGCGGGAGCAGCGCATAGAAGGCGTCCTCCTCGGGATAAAAAGAGCGGTCGAAGAACTCGGACTGGCCCGGCAGCTACTGACGGAGTGCCCTGCAGGAATTCCTGTCGTTGCCATGCTGGACGGCACCCTCACTCTTTGGGGTCTATCGGATAAAACTTACCCCGAATTTGTGTCGGAAATTTTCCTTGAGCGGGGTTTTTTAGGACATATGGATGCCCTGAATAAATTGAGCACAGAAAAAACTTTCTCCATAGCCTCTTTTATCAGCTTCCCTGCCAGCGCCGAAGTTATCAACCTTCTGCGGGTAGCTATTTGCCCTTTCTCTCCCCCCGATTGTGACAGATATTGCGACAAAGTAAAAAAAGGTGACGAAAGGCCCTGCAACATAGTAGCTGAACTCCCGGATAGGGAACTCTTTCAGTGTCTGCTCAAACCGGGGGAGCGTTCCGAAATCTTTATCAGTCGTTCTTCCGTTGTGGAAAAGTTTTACCGTGAGCATAAAGTCCATTTCTTTTACCTTAACACCGGGGAGGAAATTTCGAGAGTAGAAACTCCCGCCTGGATTGCAAACAACGAAAATTTACTTAATTTAACCCACAGCCTGGTGTTCGACCAGTGCAAGCGGGGACAGGGGTACCCCGTTGCTCTCCAGGAAGCCCACGAGCAGGCCGTGGTAACAGGCAGGGACAGGGAAGCTTTCTGGAACCTTGTTGAACAAGAAATGGCTGAAAACAATTTTTCTTCTTCTCCCTCACAAAAGAACCGCAGTAAAAGAATGCGGTGGTATTAACAATGAAAATCGGGGAGGTCCTTGAAGCAGGCACGGGCGGTTTCCTGGCAGAGTGCTATGAACTGTACTCAGCGCCTGCCTTCGGCAGCCTGGTCAGGTCAAGCACGGGAAATCTGGATGTCTTTGCCGTTGTTGAAAACACTGTCACCGCCAGCAGAGAACCGGGCCGGTTACCAGTAGCCCTCGGTAAGCACGAAACTTCCCAGGAAGATATTTTTAACTCCCACCCACAGGTTGCCAAGTTGTTGCGCACCTGTTTTAAAGCCCTGGTGGTCGGCTACAGGGAACAAAACGTTATTAAACACTGTTTGCCATACCATACCGTCAGAATCCACGGTTTTGTTTTTCAATGCGAAAACAGCGAGGTCAGGGAATTCAGCAGGGAATTGGATTTCCTCGATTTATTGGTTACTGCCTCCACAGAAAGTCCCAGGGATGAATTGATATCAGCCTGCATAAGGCAGATGAGCCTGGTGCAAGAGAACCAGTTAGAATTTCTGGTTACGGCAGGTAAGACTTTAACCCGGTTGCTGCTTTACGAAAACAACCGGTTAAACTACCTCCTCAGGAGAATTAAGCCTTGAACGACGTCGGAACTGACCCTCAAAAGTCCGAAACTTCAGGCAGCCCGGAACAACTGGGCATGGTTGTATCAGGCACCCTGACCGGAGGCCTGGATATCAGGCTCAACCCCTCGATTTCCATTGAAGAAATAAAAGTAGGCCAATATGTCACCATAACCGGCGAGCGCTGCCGTTTCCTTGGGATGATTACCGATATAAAACTGGGGAGCGCCGGCCCCAACCTGGAAGAGACTCCGCCGGACGTTGCGGACCCATTTATCGGGAAAATCATTATCGGCACAGCAACTTATGGAATCATCCACGTTACTCCCATGCTGGTTATCGGAGGAGAGGTTTCGGCCATCCTGGAAGGTCCCCAGCCAGTTAAAACCATACCCGGTCATTTTTCCCCCGTCCTCACATCATCCCAAAGGGATATAGACATGGTTTTCGGGCAGGAGGACGAGCGGCGGTTTCACGTGGGTAACCCCCTGGACATGGAAACCAAGATATGCCTCAACATGGAGGAATTTATTAAAAGGTCTAACGGCGTATTCGGGAAAAGCGGCACGGGAAAAACTTTTCTGGCCCGGCTCCTCCTCCTCGGTATGCTTCAAAAAGGAAAAGCAGCCAACCTGGTCTTCGACATGCATAATGAATACGGCTGGGAAGGAACCAGCGAAGGCCGGGGGAAAGTCAAAGGTCTGAAACAGCTTTTCCCGTCCAGGGTTGCCGTTTTTAGTCTCGATGAAGAAAACTCGCGGCGAAGGGGAGTCACGACGGATGCGATAATAAAAATAGGCTGGAACGAGGTTGAACCGGAAGATATCGTTTTGCTGGCAACAACCCTTAATCTTACAGAGACCGCCCAGCAGGCAATATACCAGTTCGCCAGGGAATTTGGTGATTCCCGATGGCTGGAAAATGTAATCAATTTCGACAGGAGCAAGGAAGAAGGAAAATCTCTTCTTGAAAGGTTGAACATTCCTGACAGCACATTTCGCAACTTAAAAAGGGGAATAGATACCCTGAGAAGGTTGCCTTTTCTGGTTCCAGAGACTTCGGCAAATTCAGTTCAGCGCATAATGGAGCACCTTGAACGGGGTAACCATGTTGTAGTCGAATTCGGGCGCTTTAACAACATAGCCGCATACATGCTTGTTGCCAATATGCTGACCCGCAGAATCCATGACAGGTACAGGGAAAATACAGAACGGGCAATCGCTGAAAACAAGCCTGTCTCTCACCCCCTGGTTATAACCATCGAAGAAGCCCATAAGTTCCTGGACCCCGGGGTAGCCGACCAGACGATATTCGGGATAATAGCCAGGGAAATGAGGAAATATAATGTAACACTGCTCGTTATCGACCAGAGGCCCAGCGCTATAGACCCCGAGGTAATGTCCCAGATAGGCACCAAGTTAACATGCCTCCTGGATAACGAGAAGGATGTCGAAGCTGTATTAACCGGCGTTCCCGGCAAGAATGAGTTGAAGGCCGTGCTTTCCCGCCTGGAAACCCGCCAGCAGGCATTGATTTTCGGCCACGCGGTGCCGATGCCTGTGGTGATAAAGACAAGGGAGTATGGCACCCCTGAATCTTACAAAGCGTTCGGTTTCAGGGATTCCAATGAACTGAAAACGAAGGTCCTGGAAGACAAAAAAGACCTCTGGGACAGCCTCTGACAATCCCCTGAACGGGACATTTATTTAATTATGCATATAACCACTGGCCGCACCCCAAATATCCGGTTCAAACATAACATCCTGAATAATTTTAGTTAACATGCAATCCGGGTTTTACAAAAAAGGCAGGCCGTGAACAGGAGTACAAATTGAATATTTTGAAATATATGCAACAGTTTGACTATGAGCAACTCCTTTTTTGCAACGATTCCGGTGTCGGACTGAAAGCTTTGATCTGTATACACGACACCACCCTCGGCCCTGCTCTCGGCGGGGTACGGATGAGGAATTATCCTTCGGAGGAGGATGCCGTCATGGATGCCCTGCGCCTCGGAAGGGCAATGACCTACAAAGCAGCGGCATCAGGCCTGGACCTCGGGGGTGGTAAAGCAGTGGTGATTGGAGACCCGTTAAAAGATAAAACCGAGGCGCTCTTTAAAGCCCTGGGGAGACACGTTGCTTCACTGGGAGGGAGATATATAGCCACGGAAGACGTGGGAACTACGACCCGGGACATGGAATATCTACGGACCCAGACACCATTTGTTGTGGGTTTACCGGAATACATGAATGGCAGCGGAGACCCCTCCCCGGCAACAGCTTTCGGTGTCATGAAGGCAATGGAAGCCTGCTGCAAGGCAACTTACGGAAGTTCAAATCTTAAAAACCGCACTATAGCCATTCAAGGCGCCGGCAAGGTGGGATCCCATCTCGCCCGTTTGCTTAACGGAGCGGGAGCAAAGTTGCTTATAACCGATATCAATAAAACCTCGTTAAGGCAAGTGGTTAAAGAAACAGGCGCCACAGCTTTACTACCCGAAGATATTCTCAAAACCGAATGCGATATTTTATCCCCCTGCGCTTTCGGCGGTATTCTGGATAGCAGCAGCATAGCTTCCCTGCGGTGTAAAATAATCGTCGGGGCCGCTAATAACCAGTTGAAAGAAGCAGATCACGGTGAGGAAATTCACAAAAAAGGTATCCTCTACTGCCCTGACTATATAGCTAACGCCGGAGGAATAATTAACCTTTCCCTGGAATTAACCGGATACGATGCGGCGGCAGTCCGGTTTAAACTGGAAGGTATTTATACAACTACAGAACAGGTAATCAAAAATGCGGAAAAGGGAAATATTTCCACTTCCCGGGCGGCAGATAACCTGGCTGAAGACCGCCTGCGCCAGTCAAAAATAGTTAAAAATATTTTTTTCAACCCTTTGACCGCTAAACATTTATGAATAACATGTTTCCGATAGTAGAAGAAACTCCGGTCTACCTGCCCCCACGGCATGTGTTCGATAGCCTGAAAAATCGCCCCTTTTGTTTTTTACTGGACAGTGGCATGGATCCAGGGAAACTGGGACGCTTCACTTTCATGGGGAGCGAACCATTTTTGATTTTCAAAAGCACCGGCAGGAATATTTCAATTATCCAGGGAGGACAAACGAAAGCACTTCAAGGGAATCCCTTCGATGTGCTCGGTGAATTATTGGCAAATTTCCCTTTAGAAAAAAATTCATGCCCGGTGCCATTTACAGGTGGAGCCGTTGGATATTTCAGCTATGACCTCTGCCATTTTATTGAAAAACTCCCCGCCTCCTGTATAGATGACCTGCGATTACCGGAATGCTATTTCGCTTTCTACGACGCTATAATAGCCTACGACCTCCTGGCCGGGAAATCCTTTATTGTTTCTACCGGTTATCCTGAGACAGCGAATTCAAACAGGGCGGAACGGGCTGAAAAACGGACTGCGGAATTGAAAGACTTGATATACGAGGCATTTTGCCGCAGGCAACAGTCGGATCAGGATACCAGCCGGGGCAAAGAAGATATCCTGTTGAAATCCAACTTCAGCCGGGAAGAATATCTGTCAGCAGTGGAAAAAGCCCGGCAGTATATCATCGCCGGAGATATTTTCCAGGTCAACCTGTCCCAGCGTTTTGAATCCGACTTGAAGATCGCCCCTTACGAACTCTACGAGAGATTGCGGCAGGTAAACCCGGCACCCTTCGCCGGTTACCTTGATTTCCGGGATGTCGCCGTTGTTTCCGCCTCCCCGGAGCGCTTTCTAAAATTATCAGGCGATTTAGTAGAAACCAGGCCTATAAAAGGCACACGCCCCAGGGGGGCTTCAGCTGCCAGAGATGAAGCTATGGCGGAAGAACTGCTTGCCAGCAAAAAAGATAAAGCTGAAAACACCATGATCGTTGACCTGGAAAGAAACGACCTCGGGCGCGTGTGCGAGTACGGAACAGTCCGGGTTACCGAATGGGCTATTCTCGAGACCTTTCCTACTGTTTTCCACCTGACTTCCACGGTAACCGGGAAATTAAGGCCGGACAAAAACCGGGTTGACCTTCTCAAAGCCTCTTTCCCGGGAGGTTCTATCACCGGCGCCCCTAAAGTCAGGGCCATGGAAATCATTGATGAATTGGAACCGACGCGGCGCAGCGTCTACACAGGTTCCATGGGTTACCTGGGATTCAACGGAGATATGGACCTGAACATTGTCATCCGCACGTTCCTGGTTAAAAACAATCGGGCTTATTTCCAGGTTGGCGGAGGAATAGTCTTCGATTCCGAACCTGTGGAAGAATATAAAGAGACCCTCGATAAAGCAAGAGCGTTGATCCTGGCCCTGGAGATTTCTTCAAAGGTAGAAATGGTGGTGAAATGATTCTTATAATTGACAACTATGATTCTTTCGTTTATAACCTGGCCCAGTATATTGGAGAGCTTGGATGGGAACCGGAAGTATACCGCAATGACGCAATCACCATTCCGGAAATAGAAGCCATGTCCCCTTCCCATATAGTCATTTCTCCCGGACCGTGCACCCCCAGGGAAGGAGGCATTTCCAACGATGTTATCCGCAACTTTGCCGGCAAAACTCCTCTCCTGGGAGTATGCCTGGGGCACCAGTGCATAGGTTACGTCTACGGCGGAGAAATAATAAGGGCGGACGTACCTGTTCACGGAAAAACAGACCGGATATTCCATGACGGCAAGACCATTTATCAGGGCTTGCCCCTCCCCTTTGAAGCCGGGCGCTACCATTCCTTGATTATTAAGCCGGGTACTTTCCAGCCGGTACTGGAAGTCAGCGCTGAAAACCCGGCAGGGCAAATCATGGGAGTGCGCCATAAAGAATATGTGGTGGAAGGAGTCCAGTTCCATCCGGAGTCAATCATGACTGGAGAAGGCCATAAACTCCTGGAAAACTTTTTACGATATACTAAGGCTGTGCGGGGTAAGAATGGATGAAGTCAGGGTTAAAAAGGTGTACTTTAACGGCTCGATGGTACCTTTGTCCGGTGTCAGGGTTTCCCCATTTGATTACGGATTTTTATACGGTTACGGGCTTTTCGAGACTATGCGGGCTTATAACGGAGTGGTTTTCCGCCTGGAAGACCACTTGAACCGCCTCATGGAGTCAGCGAGAGTTCTTAAATTCAGCGCAATTCCAGATACAATAAAACTGTCTTATGCCATATCCGAAACTCTTGAAGTCAACGGCTTAAAAGATGCCAGGATACGCCTCAATTATTCCATCGGCGAAGGAGCTATGGTGCCTGACCCGGACACCTGTAAAGAACCCGTTACTCTTATCTCTGCCCAGGAGTATACCCCTTTAAGCGGAAAGATTTACGAAACGGGCTACAGCGCTATTTTGTCCTCATTTCGCCGCGACAGTCTCTCTGTTCTTTCCCGCTTGAAGACAGGCAACTACCTCAACAGCCTTCTGGCCCGCCGGGAAGCGCGGAAAGCCGGTGCAGACGAAGCTTTAATGTTGAATGAAAAGGGACATTTAACGGAATGCAGCAGCAGCAACCTCTTTTTAGTTTTAAACGAAATCCTGTATACAGCTCCGGCGGAAAGCGGACTGCTGCCGGGAATCACACGGCAGGTCGTCTTAGAACTGGCTGCCGGGTTAAATATGGATGTCCGGATTCAGGAGATTCCTGTTGATTTCATTAAAAAAGCGCAAGAAGCTTTTCTAACCAACTCAATAATGGAAATCATGCCCCTTACCTCGTTCATGGGACAACCGGTAGGCATGGGAAAACCGGGTCCCATCACAAAAAAGCTAAGAACTGCCTATTCGTCCCTGACACTTGCCCCTTAAACTACTCACTCAAATATGCCGGCGGGACACCAGGAACTGTTTGCCGGTAGAATCATCGAAATCTGCTATAGCGTTTGTCTGAATATTCTCCAGGTTGTGCTAAGATTTCTGTTAATCAGCCCAATCTCTGCCTAATAATTCAGCCTGCTCCAACACGGTCAGCGTAGCCTTTTCTTGTTTGTCGGGTGGGTACCCGTGCTTTCGGAGAAGTCTCTTGACCATCGTCCGAAGCTTTGCCCGAGCGCTCTCCCTGACAGTCCAATCAATGGTCGCGTTACGGCGTACTGTCTCTACCAACTCTCGTGCCAGCATTTTAAGCACCTCATCGCCTAACACTTTTACAGCACTATCGTTAACTTCCAGAGCATCATAAAAAGCTTCTTCGTCTTCACTAAGGCCAAGTTGCTCACCACGTGACTTCGCCTCTCGCATCTGTTTGGCCAGTTCAATTAGCTCAAGGATTACTTGAGTGGCTTCGATGGTACGGTTCTGATACCGCCGGATGGTTTTCTCAAGCATCTCGGCAAATGATCTGGATTGCACCAGGTTTTTCCGTGACCGCGACTGTATTTCGTCATTCAGCAATTTATTTAATAGCTCAAGAGCCAGATTGCGGTGCGGCATTTTTTGGACCTCGGATAGAAACTCGTCCGAAAGAATCGAAATATCCGGCTTCTTAAGACCAG
>JAUYHV010000012.1 GCA_030689845.1 Dehalococcoidia bacterium | reverse complement strand
AAATCATCAAAAACAGGCGAGGAGCCCTGGGGAAGGGAGGCAAAATAGGCAGAATAATAAAAGGAATTCAATATTCGGGATTTTATACCATAATTATAAAGGAGGAAAAACAAAGTTGAAGTCAAGAAAGAAATTTATTGTAATCGCGTTAGCAGCCGTTACAGTTATCGCCGGCAGCATCTCCGGTGTTGCTTTTGCCCAATCGGGCGGTAACGGCTACGGGGCCCTTATCGAAAGGGCGGGCCAGATATACCAGGAGAATACAGGAGCCGCATTAGACGTTCAGGCGTTGAAAGATGCCTTCACCCAGGCCCAGGGCGAGATGCGTGAAAAATCTATTCAAGCCCAGATTGAAAAGGGCAGGATAACCCAGGAACAGGCTGACCAGTTTAAAGCCTGGCAGCAGGCCAAACCGGATACGGAACAGTTCCGACAGGGGTTTGAAGCCTGGAAGCAGGGTAAACCTGGAATGCCTTCTCTCGGCCAGTTAAGAGGTGTCCCTGCTCCCCGCGACGCCGGAGAAATGCTGGCGAAGGCAGCGGCTATTCTCGGAAAAGACGAGCAAACGCTGAAAGATGCCCTGGCCCAGGCCAGCCGGGAGATTCAAGCTGGAGCCCTTCAAAACCGGTTAAACCAACTGGTAGAGCAGGGTGTCATAACCCCGGAACAGGCAAACAGCTACCAGACATGGTTGCAGTCGAAACCGGCAGCACCGGAGGAACTTAAAGCCTGGCAGGAAGCAAAGCCGGACATGCCATTCAGCCCCAAACATGGTATTCAAAAACCGGGACGGGGCCCGGGAAGACCGGGGGGCCACCGCACATGGGGAAGGTAATTGCCCTTTGAACCCATAGATATCTGCAAAATTTTGAGTCCATTTTCATAACCTCCTCTTTAGAAAAAGGAGAGGGATTTAAATCCCTCTCCTTTTTCATTATTTGTTACCCGCAAGGAAAATTAACAATGTCTTAACATTTGTGATATAAAGTAACTATAGTATCACCAACATCGGGAAAGGAAACGTAAAAAAGAGATGACAGGTAAGAGTGTCCTTGTCGTTGACGATGACATTAAGACCGTTGAACTGGTCAAGCTGTACCTGAAAAGAGACGGCTACCGTGTCCTCACTGCTTATAACGGGTTGGAAGCGCTGCGCCTTGCCCGGGATAAGCACCCTGACATTATTGTTCTGGACCTGATGCTGCCCGGGATGGACGGACTTGAAGTATGCCGCAAGTTACGCGAAGATTCCGACGTGCCTATCATAATGCTGACTGCCCGTACCACTGACGAAGACAGGTTAACAGGCCTGGACCTCGGAGCCGATGACTACGTAACCAAACCCTTCAGCCCCAGGGAACTCGCCGCCAGGGTGAGGGCTGTTCTCAGACGAATACCCGGCGAATCGGTACATCGTGGACCTGCCGAGATAAAGGCGGGTCAGCTAACGGTTAATTTCGTTAATCATGAAGTTTTTATAGCCGGTAAACCATTGAAACTTACGCCTGTTGAGTACAAGATACTCTGTGTCCTCTTAAAAGAACCCAGCAGGGTATTCAGCCGGGCCCAGCTTATTGAAAATGCCCTCGGCTATGACTTCGAAGGTTTCGACCGCACCATCGACGTCCATATTCTGAACCTGCGCCGTAAACTTGAGGCTGCTCCTAACAACTGCAACTACATAAAAACGGTATACGGTTTCGGGTACAAGTTTGTCGTGAACGGCAAGTG
This sequence comes from Dehalococcoidia bacterium, assembly GCA_030689845.1. GTDB lineage: Bacteria > Chloroflexota > Dehalococcoidia > JACQUA01 > JACQUA01 > JAUYHV01. The sequence continues at coordinate 6,270 of JAUYHV010000012.1, read as the reverse complement.
ATACATAGTTTACAGTTCCGGCTGCTGGCGGCTTTTACCCTGGTGATACTGGTCACCAGTGTTACGGTGTATTTCTTTGTCAGCAGGAGTACGGTGGGTGAAGTACGCACTTACGGGGAACGCAGCGAGCGGTTTTACGCCTCGGGGATGACCCGTTTTTTATACCGCTTCTACCGCCAGAACGAGGGGTGGGTAGGTGTTCAGCAGCCTGTGGAGCAAATGGCCGGCACTTCGGGACGCCGGATTATCCTGACAGACAGCAGGGGAGTTATCGTTGCCGACTCGGAAAAAAAGCTCAACAATAGTTTTTATCGCCCCGAATTGCCGGGGCATGTTATCCGGGTCCCCGGCATGAATGAAGTGACGGGAACTCTCTATATCAGCCCATCGGCGGACCCGGCATCACCCCAGAGCCTGCTGAATTCCGTGAACAGGTTCCTGTTATGGGGAGGCCTGCTCGCGGTAATAATCGCCTTAATATTAACGTTTATCCTTTCAAGGTTGATTTTAGCCCCCATACAGGCGCTCAAACTTTCTGCCAGGAAGATCGGGCAGGGAGATTTTTCCCAGAGGGTTGTCTCCAGGGCCAAAGGAGAGGTGGGGGAACTGACCACTACCTTTAACCTGATGGCTGACAATTTGGATAGGGCTGAAAAAATGCGCCGGAACATGGTCGCCGACATTGCCCACGAGCTGCGGACCCCTCTTTCCAACATCAGTGGTTACATGGAGGCGGTGAGCGACGGCGTAGTCGAACTAAATGCAGCGACTATACTGTCCCTGAAAGAAGAGGCATCCCTGCTTTCCCGGCTTGTCGAGGAACTCCAGGACCTCAGCCTTTCCGATGCGGGACAACTGAAGCTATTTCTTCAGGAGGAAGATATTGTCCGGTTGATCAGGCAAATAGTTGCCCGGATGCAAAGTAAAGCGGACTTAAAAGGCTTAACCCTGTCTGTTAAACTTCCCGACAAGGTGCCCCCGGTGCGCCTTGACGCCCGCCGTATAAGCCAGGTCTTACAAAACCTGCTGGAAAATGCCATTTTACATACCAGCGTGGGAGATTCCATTACCGTAACTGCGGAACGAAAAGGAAATAATATAGAAGTGAGTGTCAGCGATACTGGGGAGGGTATACCGGAAACCGACCTGTCTCATATTTTTGAGCGGTTTTATCGTGTGGACAAGTCCCGCGCCAGGGCCACGGGCGGCAGCGGTCTCGGGCTTACCATAGCAAAACGAATTGTCGAGGCCCACGGAGGGGTTATCAGGGCGCAGAGCGAGGTGGGGAAGGGCAGCGTTTTTTCTTTTTCCGTACCCCTATCGCCGGAACGACTTTGATAGTGAAAGTTAAAGCCGGCGCAGGGAGACAACGGTTTCAACAATAATATTTTTACGGATTTATTTTTAAAACTGTTAATATATTCTTAACAATTATGTGCGATATTGTAAAATGCCAAATAATTAAGATGTTTTTTTACCCGTAGATTGCAGGTTAAATAAACAAAAATAGGTTATCGAGGAGACCAGTTTATGAAGAAAATAATATTGTTGGTTGGGCTTGCTGTGGTATTAGTCGTGCCCCTTGCGGCATGTTCAAAGCTTCCCTTCCAGAAGACCACCAGTATCGCAGCCCCGACTACCGCGGATGTAACTCGGGGTACCATTGAGATAACCGTGACCTCCAGCGGGACCATAAATTTACCTAATAAAACGCAAATGGGATTCAGCGGCAGCCTGACGGGCTCCGGGGCGGGCAACGCTATTTTGAAAGAATTGAATGTTAGCCCTGGAACCTCGGTAAAGCAAGGCCAGGTTATTGCCAGGATGGACACGGCCGGGATAGAAAGGGACCTGCAGAGGTACCGGAACAGCCTGGAGACGGCTAAACTGAACTTGGATAAAGCAAAGGAACCTGCTAAGGCGACAGATATCACCAAAGCCGAGGCATCAGTAACTTCAGCTAAATCCAGCCTTGACTTTGCCAGGGATGACCTGGAAGATGCTAAAAAACCCTATACGGACAATGACTTCAGGGTAGCCGAGGCGGCGGTACGCAATGCTAAAACGGCTTTAGCTGTCGCAGAAAGCCAACTGGAAATAAGCAAAAAAGACTGGGATATCAGCTACCAATCAGAAATGAGAGAGATTTTCCAAGTTTCGACTCCCGGTAGAATTTCCGGCACTCTATCTGCCGGGTTGCTCGGGCTGCTCCCGGGGCAAGGGGTGGTGCCGCAAACCGAGCAGCAATTGAAGCTGGTGGAAGAACTGGGGCTATTAATAAAACAGACTGAACTGTCTATTTCCCAGAGTGAGAACAGTATTGTCAAAGCCAGGGATACCCTGGCCGCTGCGGAATATGCATTGAGTGAAATGCTGTCCAAAAAGGACGGCGATCCCTTGACTATTAAACAGAAGGAAAGGTCTATTCTCAATGCCGAGGTATCCCTGCAAAATGCGGAAATCAACCTGGCGCAGCTTAAAGAGCCGCCGGACCCCCTGGATTTACGGCTTAGGGAAATCCAGCTTGAGGCGGCTCAGCTTGCCCTGGATGAGGCCATGCAGGGGTTGGACGAGTCAACTATTATTGCCCCTTTTGACGGCGTAATAGGGGATTTTACTGCTACGGTGGGGGATTCGATAAAACCTTCATCCTTTTTGATCCCCCTGGTTGACACTAAAGAAGTAAGGGTTAACGCCTTTATCGAGGAATTCGACGTCTTAAAGGTCCGGCCGGGAATGCCCGTGACCATTTCCCTGGATGCCCTGCCGGAACAGACTTTTCGGGGTGTTGTAGGGACCATATCACCTTTGTCCAGCAGTGCCCAGGGTATCGTCAGGTATGCCGTTACCATAACCGTCCAACCCCAGGCGGCTGGGGGAGCAGCCTCTGGAACCAGGCCCGGTGCTCAAGCCGGCGGAAGCGGTGGACCGCCTGCAGGCGTGACACCCGGGCAGGGTGGATCCGGGACAGGCGGAAGTCGGAGGAGCGCGGCGGGCAGTATCCAGGGTCCGGTCGAGCTGAAGGACGGACTTACAGCTACGGCCAGTATAGTGATCAATTCAAAACAAGACGTGGTGCTGGTACCCAACCGCGCCCTGGTCCGTAAAGGCCAGAACCAGTTAGTCCAGGTACTGGTTAACGGACAGAAAGTGGACCGCCCTGTGAAAGTCGGGCTGGTCAATGACCGGGTTACGGAAATTACGGAAGGCCTGGAGGCCGGGGAGAGCGTCGTCATACAGACTCCCACCTCTTCTACTACCCAGCAGGGCCTGCCCGGCGGAGCCCAGCGAATGATAGGCGGAATCGGAAGGTAAACCAGGTTTCGGTAGTAAGGAAAAAATGAATTGAAGATATTTGACAGCATTTTCCTGGCTTTACACGGCATAATAGCAAACAAGCTGCGTTCTTCTCTTACCATGCTGGGAATAGTCATCGGGGTTGCCGCAGTCATTGCCCTGATGTCCATTGGCCAGGGCGCGCAGACTTTTATTACCCAGCAAATTCAGGGCATAGGGACCAACCTGATCATGGTCTTTCCGGGCCAGGCGTCAAACCAGGGAGTCCGCAGCGGAGCCGGGAGCGCCTCACTGACCATGGAGGATGCCGCGGCGCTGAACGACCCCATTTTTGCTCCCGACGTGGCCATGGTTGCCCCCTCATCCCAGTCCCAGGAGTCTATTGTCGTTGGGTCCGTTAACACCCGGAGCCCCATTTTAGGGGTTACCCCGGATTACCAGTTCGTGCGCAACTGGAACGTGTCGAGCGGGGAATTTTTCCTGCCCAGCCATGTTGATGCCCGTTCCCTGGTAGCTGTCCTTGGCAGCTCAGTGGCCGAGACCCTCTTCGGCGGGACTGACCCCGTGGACCAGTTCATCAGCATCCGCCGGATTAAATTCAGGGTTATCGGCGTTTTGGGAGCCAAGGGAGGCAGCGGGCGCGGTAACTCCGATGACGTGGTAATGATACCCCTCACCACCCTTCAAACCCGCCTGTCAAGGAACTTCGGCTCCGGAGGTGCAACCAGGGTATCCGACATCAATGTTACCGTCTTGACCCCCGACAAAATAGAGGATGCCAAGATGCAGATTAGCGAAATCCTCAGGGAGCGCCACCGCGTTGCCCCGGGCGAGGAGGATTTTACCGTTTTAAGCCAGGAAGACATGCTGGCTACCCTGTCCTCGGTAACCATGGTTATGACCATCTTCCTGGGCGCCATAGCCGGTATTTCCCTGCTGGTCGGCGGCATAGGAATCATGAACATCATGCTGGTTACCGTAACGGAACGCACCCGCGAGATAGGTATCAGAAAATCCGTCGGAGCCAAGAGCAGGGATATCATGTTCCAGTTTCTTGTGGAATCGGCAGCCCTCAGTTTCACCGGGGCCATAATTGGATACCTCCTCGGCCTGCTGGCTTCCAATCTTATAAATGGGGCCAACTTGAACGGCGTTGTTTTGCGCACCACGGTCACTCCATTTATAAGTTTTCTTGCCTTTGGCGTGGCAGTAGCCATCGGGTTATTTTTCGGAATTTATCCCGCGCGGCGGGCAGCAAAAATGGACCCCATCGAAGCCCTGAGATACGAATAGGAGAGCATAGCACCACATGATTGAACTGGAGAATATAACAAAAACCTATAAAATGGGAAAGATTGAGGTCCAGGCCCTGCGGGGGGTTTCCCTGACCGTGCAAAGCGGTGAAATGGTGGCAATAATGGGGCCGTCCGGTTCCGGAAAATCCACCATGATGAACATTATCGGCTGCCTGGACAAGCCCACTTCGGGAATATACCTCCTCGAAGGGGTCGAGGTCTCCCATTTAAGTGACGATAAGCTGGCGGCGGTCCGCAGCAAGAGGATCGGTTTTGTCTTCCAGACGTTCAACCTGCTGCCCAGGACCAGCGCCATTACCAACGTGGAGCTGCCCATGGTCTACAGCGGCACGAAAAACCGCCGGCAGAAAGCCAGCGATGCCCTGGAAAGAGTAGGTCTCCTGAATCGCGCCAAGCATAAACCCAGCGAACTGTCCGGGGGTGAGCAGCAGAGGGTGGCCATCGCCCGGGCCCTGGTCCAGCACCCTGCCATTATCCTGGCGGACGAACCCACGGGCAACCTGGACAGCAAAACCAGCCTGGAAATAATGAAAATATTCCATGAACTTAACCAAAAAGACGGGATAACCATCATACTCGTTACCCATGAAAGGGAAATCGGGGAACATGCCCGGCGCATAATAAGCTTCCGGGACGGGGAAATAAGCAACGAGGAGATCCTTGCGAAGTAATTTTTCCCTTCATGATATCTTTATGGGGAATTATAGGGTACACATTAAACCTGATAAAATCGGAATAAATCAGGGATTGAGACATGAGGCCGGATAAAAAGTAAGTTCACTTTAATTGGAGCCCAAACCATGCCTTAAGGTTTTGTGTCATTCCTGCGTAAAGCGGGGTTCCGGGGAGACGGTTCCCGGCTCCTTGCAGGCGCAGGAATGACGGGGCTCGGGGGGATTGAAGTCCAGGTTTTTTGGTGGCCTACCTGGACGACAGGTACTGGAGGGCCAGTTTAACCTTTTCTTCGGGGGTCAGGTCGGATGTGCCGGGGATGGAGCCAACCGCCTGGTTAATTTCAGCGAGAGTATAGCCGAGGGCGGTCAGGGCACCGGTGATGTCAGAGTCGGGCTGCCCGGTCTGCAAAACAGGTATGCTCAGCCTGCCTTTTTCCAGTTCGCTTTTAAGCTCCAGTATGAGGCGTGCCGCCTTTTTTTCTCCCAGGCCCGGGACACGTCCCAGATAACTGGCATTGTTGGCCGCCGCCGCCGCGATTATCTGCTCAGGTTTTAAGGAAGACAGTAGCGACAGCGCCAGTTTAGGGCCGATACCTGTTATTCCAAGGAAAATCTGGAAAAGGCCCCGTTCTTCCGGGGTGGCAAAGCCGTACATAGCGATAACATCGTTTTTGAAGTACAGGAAGGTGTGGAGGTGAACTTTCGCTCCCGCCGGGCCCAGGGTTTCCACGCTTGAGGATGGGACGAAAACCTGGACACTGACACCGCCCATGCTGATAAATACCTGGTCAGTTCCCTTCCACTCCAGGGTCCCCCTTAAAGACACTATCATGAGGTTTTTTTCTGGCTCATGAACCGGGCAAGGCGGCTCTGCTGCAGGTGGCAAAGGGCAACAGCCAGGGCATCGGCGGCATCGCTGGGCTGGGGTACCTGTGGTAGATTCAGGAGAATCTTGACCATTTCCTGGACCTGCTCCTTGCTGC
>JAUYHV010000009.1 GCA_030689845.1 Dehalococcoidia bacterium | reverse complement strand
AGACCTTGCCAAGCTCGTTGCCACCCCGGACACCGTGACCATCTATAACGTGGCGGTGACAGGTGCGAATACGGAATACAGCCAGGTCTTGCCCGCCAACACCAAACGGTTCATGGTTCACCTGCGGGATAATGCCGCTTTCCGACTGGCGTTCGTCACCGGCAAGGTGGCTACGCCCACCGCGCCTTATTTCTCAGTCCCGGCCAACATGGCCTATTCAGAGGACGGTATCAATCCCGCTGCCTCGACGCTGTATTTCGCTTCGGCTGTAGCCACGAAAACAGCGGAAATAATAGCGTGGTCGTAGATTCCCCCTTTTTATTCCCCCTTTATCAAAGGGGGATACAGGGGGATTTAAATAAATGTAAAAGAAGGAGGACGATATGCCTTTAATACCGATACCGCCCGCTTATATTTTCATTTACAGCAATCTCTCAGGATCTCTTACGACGACTGTAACAGCCTATTGTGGTCTATCCGGCGGGTTTGACATCGTCGAAGCTCAGGCGCAAGCGGCCTGTCCCAGGGATGGGGTCTTAAAGACGCTGATGTTCAAAGCCCGTGCCAATACCAGAAGCACTGATTTGGTTATTACTATCAGGAAGAACGGCGCAGACACGGCCTTAACCGTTACCATAACCCCAGGTTCGACGGCTGTCTTTTTGGATACGGCCCATCGGGTAGCAGTTGCCCGGGGAGACCTTATAAATTTTGTTGCCGTGGGCAGCGGCGGCACCGGCGCCGTGACAGGTTTTACATTTAGTGTGGAGCTTGAATAATGAAAAGAAAAACACAGCTATTTGAAAACGGAAAACTTACCGGAGAGATAATCTACCAGGTCAGTGACGAACAACTTGTCCTCGAAGCCGAAAGCTTGAAGGCAATGCAGGCAGTTCAGGCCGCCCGGGAACGCCTTAAGGCTCTCAAAGCCAAAGGCCGTAGCGCCTGGCTAACCGAGGACTTGAGAGAGGGACTCGAAGCCGCCCTGGAGGCATTAGGACTATAATTCCCCCTTTACTAAAGGGGGATCAAGGGGGATTTAAATAAAGAAAGGAGACCCTCGAAGCCACTCTCGACGCATTAAGACTATAAATCCCCCTTTAGTAAAGGGGGATCAAGGGGGATTTAAATAAAGAAAGGAGACCTATATTCAATGAACAAATACCCCAAAATCAACATCGCTTTTACCCTTCTCTTTGTCCTGGTAATGGCCACCATCCTGTTATTTACCCGGGCACCGGAGGCAGCCCCGCCGCTGATCCTCGCCGGGTTAGCCGTTGCAGCGGTTAAAGAACCGCTAATGAGTTTTAAAGACGGCTTACCCATGCAGGCGTTTGCAGTCATAGGCGTTAAACACGATAACCGCACATGGGAATTGCCCCATCATTCCCTCTCGGTATTAAAAGACCATAGACGCGGTTTTAGTCTTGAGAAATCCGTCGATTGGGAGTTTATGGAAATTGCCGTCAGTAGAATGGCTTTAGGGGATTATCGCTACGACCCGCTTGTGGTTCTACCCGAAGCGAAGATTGAGGCCGCCCGCCACATGGCCGCTCATTACCGCGCCGCGGGAAAGCCGGTCCCGGACATCCTCCAGGCGTTCTTGTGAGTTAATTAAGTTTGTAGAGTTCGTTGAGTTTGTAGAGTTCGTTGAGTTTGTTGGGTTAATGCCATAGAGCAACTCAAAAAACTGTGACAACTCAATGAACCCAACAAACTAATAAGGAAGTGATTTATGAACCTTGCCACCATGCGCACCAATGTCAGGCGGGACCTTAAAGATGAGGACGCCGCTAATTATCGCTGGACTAATGACGAGATTGACCGTTGCATAGACAACGCCCTCCGGGATTATTCCCTGGTAGTCCCCGACGATGAAAAGGCCACTATTGCCACCGTCAGCGATTCCCGTAACATCTCGTTATCGACCTTGACCGACGTGGTTCTTATTTATGCCGTGGAGTTTCCCATCGATAAGTACCCGGCCATCTACCAGCGTTTCAAAGCCTATGAAACCACTATTACCATGTTAGGCCGGGAAACAGGCGACGGCAATAACGCCTATGTCTATTACGGCAAGATGCACCTGGTAGCGGCGACCACCTGGACGGTAGCCGTCCCCCATGAGAAAATCATCGCCCTGGGAGCCACGGCATACGCCTTACTACAGGCCGGAGGCTATTCGGTCAACCGCGCCAACGTGGGAGGCGGTTACACGCCGGTCAATTTCCTTACCTGGGGAAAAGAGAAAATGGCCCGGTTCGAGAAGGAGCTAAAACGGTTGAAATCCCGGGTCCGGCCAGCCGTCCTCTATTCCCCTGCCATATTACCCGAAAGCCAGTCCACGGATTGGGGCCCGTGATGAAAGGTAGAGCGGCGACCATAAAAAATCCCGGTATTTTGTTAACATGAAAACTCTTTCCGCCGCCCTGGAAGCCGCCGCCAAAGCCGACAGCCATACCCCAGCTGTCAGGGTGAGGCTTTACAACCAGCGGCCTAATCTTCCCCGGTACCAGTTCACCAGTATTTATGCCGGTTTGGAGACGGATAACTATAACGCAGCCTGTTTTGCCGGGGACGGCAGCCTTAACCGTGCCAGGATACAGAGCGGAGCGCCTAATTATTCGGCCTATCATTCCCGGGTTACGACCCCCGGCCCTGGAAGCGATTTCACATCATGGACTTTAGTAGATGTAGTCTCGACAGCCAGCAAGGTAGCTTTGGCAGTTTATGGAGCCACAGTAATGTTGTTTACCCTTAATGTTGACGGCCTAACCCTCCAGGTCAAGACCTCAACCGACAACGGAGCTACCTGGAGCGCATGGGTAAGCATCTTTACTTGCGCCGTAACGCCCGGACATATCGCCGCCGCGTTCAACGCAGACGGTTCAATCTGCATGCTCTTTTTTGACGAGGGGAATACGATTAAAACGGCGAAATACGAAGCGGCTGCTTGGGGAGCCCCCGCCGCCTGGACGAACACCCTAACCGCGATAAATGGCATATCGGCCATATTCGATGCCGCCTGGAGGCTTGCCTTCGCCGGAACGGACGGCAGCAGTAACGAGGGGGTGTGGATATGCTCATATACAACCGCCTATGCCTGGACAGCCCTGTTAAACGTTATCACCGCCAGCCCGGGAGCGGCCATAAAGTTCTGGTTTCCATCGCTCGATAAACCGTCCAGTTTCAATATGATATTCATGGAGGATTTTAGCGGAACCGAGGCATACAGCCAAATGAGGCTTACCGCCGAAGCGGCAAGCAGTGTTTTTGCTGATAATCTATGGACGGAACCGGCAGTGTTTAATAACTACGGAAAGACCATATTCACTTTATTACATAATACCGTTTACTTATGGATTGTCAGACAAAACCGGATATTGATAGCCCCCACCGACAGCAACATGCAGGACATCAGCGCAAACCTTCAAAACGTCGAAGCCATCACCACCCCCCGGGATGGTTCCGTGGCCGTGGAGCTGCGCAACGACATCAAGCAATACAACAGCCCCATCCTCGGCATCGGGGCCCAGCTTGAGGTGGAGTGGGGATACCAGACCACTTCAGGAGCTTTATTTGCCTCGGTCAGCACCTACTGGATAGAACGCCTCGAGTATCGCCGGGAGGCTTACAAATCGACACTGGTAATTCACGCCCTCGATGCCTGGGGAGTGTTAAAGAAACTAAGAGCCAGGTATCAGTATGTTTGGGCCGCAGGAGCTACCAGCATCGAGGATATATTGAAATGGCTGCTTGCC
>JAUYHV010000007.1 GCA_030689845.1 Dehalococcoidia bacterium | reverse complement strand
TGGATTCCGGGTCAAGCCCGGAATGGCAAAGATTGTAAGGCCATTTATGAAACACTACACTATCCATAATGTACACAGAATAATCATTCATAATTATTACTGGATTCCGACTTTCGTCGGAATGGGTAAAAGAAGACGCATTAGATGAACCCTTCTTCGTATATGTCTTCATCTATGTACTTTCATTTTTTCTTACCCACTCAGTTTGAGAAGGAACCCAATATGTTTACCGAAAAAAGTGAGGGAGAAAATACTTCAATATTACCCTTTTGTAAGTTATATGCGGACAGGAATGCCTTTTGCTCCCAGATAAAGTTTCACTTCTTTGATGGAAAATGTCCCGTAGTGAAATATACTTGCTGCCAGTACGGCATCTGCCTTCCCATCAACGATGGCCTCGTAAAGATGCTCTATCGTACCAGCACCTCCGCTGGCTATGACGGGAATGGTGATGGCTTCACTGACGGTTCGATTCAATTCATTATCATATCCGGTTTGATGCCCATCGGCATCCATGCTTGTGAGCAGGATTTCACCGGCTCCCAGGTCGGCAACATATTTTGCCCATTTTAATGCATCCACACCAGTGGGCGTTCTCCCTCCGTGAATATACACTTCCCACTTTGAATTCTTATCCACAGCCACTGGACTACCCGATAACGGCACAGCTTGCGAGTCCCTCCGTTTTGCATCGACGGCCACAACTATACACTGGCTGCCGAACTTCCTGGCGCCTTCCTTCACTAAAACCGGGTTTTGGACAGCCGAGGTGTTTATGGCTACTTTGTCAGCGCCGGATTCAAGAATGCGGCGCATATCTTCAAGATTCCGCAAACCCCCGCCAACCGTCAAAGGAATAAATACTTGTTCCGACACCCTGGCAACCACATCAGCCATTATGTCACGGTGGTCTGACGAAGCGGTAATATCGAGGAACACAAGTTCATCGGCACCCTCCTTATCATAAAAGGCAGCCAGTTCCACGGGGTCGCCGGCATCCCGGAGTTGAACGAAACTGATTCCTTTTACGACCCTGCCTCCCGTAACATCCAAACACGGTATAATACGTTTTGTCAGCAATCTAACCAGCTTTCCTTCGGGACATCGAAGTAATAGCTTTTTCCAGGTTTATTGCCCCCGTATAAAGAGCTATTCCAACGATGGCTCCTTCCACACCGAGAGAAGCCAACTTTTTTAGGTGCCCTATGGATGAAACACCCCCGGAGGCTATAATGGGAACAGCCACGGCTCGTTTCAGGCGCGCAAAGGCATCGAAATTTGGGCCTTTCAAAGTGCCGTCCCTGGCAATATCTGTGTAAATAAACCTGCGAACACCGAGGGATACTAATTTTTTCATAAACTCCTCCGCATTCGTATCGGAGGTCTCTTTCCAGCCTTTTATGGATACGTTACCATCACGGGCATCCACCCCGACAACGATGGCCTCGTTAAACGTCCGGCAGGCAGACTGAACAAGTTCCGGGTTCTCAAGAGCTACCGTACCCAGAATTACCCTTTGAACCCCGGCGCTGAGGACTTCCCTGATGGTTTCCATTTCGCGTATTCCTCCTCCAAGCTGCACGGGGATTTTTACTGCGGACACTATTTTTTCGACGACCTTTAAGTTTACAGGCATCCCTTTAGCTGCGCCGTCAAGGTCAACTACATGTAACCTGGCAGCCCCAGCCTCTTGCCAGCGTATTGCAAACTCGACCGGATTCTCACCGAAAACAGTCTCCTTTTCAAAATCACCCTGGATAAGACGAACACACCGCCCGTTCCTTAAGTCGATAGCTGGAATTATTTCGATAGAAAGCCTCCTCTTCTTATGCGCCCAATTTCAAACAAGATGGCTGACTATTTGCTTGCCTAATAACCTGGCCTGCTCAATAAGAACAGGGTTAGCCCTTGCATCTACGGGAGGTTGAGTATAACCGGCAACGGTAGATATCTTTTCCCCGGGTATGTTACTAACCGTGGTCACAAAACTGGCAAGCAGTTCACTGACAATATTTGTCCCCGAACTGTTGGCGACCGCGATGATACCGGCGGTTTTTGCATTCATTTTTTGATATACATTTCTAAAAAATTTTTATACATCATTAGGCCAAGGTCCCCGCTTTTTTCAGGGTGAAATTGAGTTGCGACAAGGTTATCACGAACAACGATGCTGGGAAAGGAGATACCATAATCCGTTACTCCAGCCACAATGTGTTTATCTTTAACGTCGGCATAATAACTATGAACAAAATAGAAATTTGTTCCGTCAGGGATACCATGAAAAATAGGATGAACAAAAACCTGATTAACCTGGTTCCACCCCATGTGAGGTATTTTATTTCCCGGGGGTAATTTTTTTACCGTGCCGGGAAGTAAATTCAAACATTCATATCCTCCATCCTCTTCGCTGTATTCCATAAAAAGCTGCAACCCCAGGCAAACACCGAAAATAGGGCGTTTTTCTGAATTCAGTTTTTTTAAAGTAACGTCTAAACCAAGCTTTTTCAAGTTACCCGTTGCATCACCTGCCGAGCCGACTCCGGGAAAGATTATTACATCAGCCCTCTCAATTTCTTCCCTTTGAGATGAGACGCAGGGTTGATACCCCAACTTCTGGATCGCCTTGGCCACACTGTGTAGATTGCCTGCGCCATAATCGATTATTGCAACCATGTGAATAAATCAAAATTTCGAAATAATAATTTAAAAACGATAAGCAGGGATTAATTCCACTCTTACAGGTTAATGTTGGAGTATTTTCTCCAGGGGCGGGTAACTTTTTTATTCTTTAACAATTCGAGGGCCCTGGTAATGCTTTTTCTGGTATCTTCAGGCATAATCACTTCGTCAACATAACCCCTCTCTGCCGCCCGGTAAGGATTTTCGTATAGTTCACTGAATTCCAGTATCCGTTTATCCCTCATTTCTTTCGGATTCTCAGCCTCTTTAATTTCCCGGGCAAAAATTACACTCGCCGCCGACTCGGCGCCAACTATTGTAACCCTTGCCGTGGGCCAGGCAAATACCATGTCGGCTCCTATGCTTTTGTCCAGCATACCATAATGGGCACCGGCAAAGGATTTTCTCAGCATTACGGAAATAAGCGGGACAGTGGCGTCTGCCCAGGCGTAAAGCAGCTTTGCGCCGTGACGGAGAATGCCTTTCCAGTCTTGTTCCGAACCGATCAGGTAGCCCGGGCAGTCCTGAAGTGTAACCAGCGGAATGTTAAAAAGATCGCAGGTCCTGATAAACCTTGCTGCCTTATCAGCGGCATCTACGTCGAGACATCCGGCAGCCCACAGCGGTTGGTTGGCAACAAGGCCAACAGTTCTCCCATTGAATTTGGCAAAACCTGTGATGATGTTAACTGCATGGTCTTTCAGTGTCTCGAAAAAGTAGCCGCTATCCGTTATCCTGTGAATAATCTCGTACATGTTAAAAGGTTTAAAGGCTTCGTGGGGCACTATGGATTCGAGCCCCGGAATACTCCGTTCAGGGTCATCCGTGCATGTTGAAATGGGTGGGGGTTCTTGATTGTTGGACGGGAACAAGCCGAGGAGTTCCTTTGCTTTATCCATGGCATCTTTATCATCCTCAGCGACAACATGGGTTTGCCCGGATTTTATCGCATGAGCTTTCCAACCCGACAACTCCTGAAGAGTTATATCTTCCCCCACCTGGGTCTTAACGAAAGCCGGTCCGGCAATACCCATAAAACCGGTATTCCTGCATTGAATAAGAAAATCTTGCATTATAGGGTGGTAAGCCTGTCCACCCAAACACGGCCCCATCAACAGGGCTATCTGGGGAATTATACCGGATGCAAGAATCTGAGCACGGAATAACCAGCCGTAGGATTCCAGCGTGTCGATCCCCTCTTGAAGCCTGGCTCCGCCGGAATCATTCATACCGACGAAAGGAATGCCCATTTCTTTAGCCAGTTCAATAGCCCTGACAAACTTTTTACCGTGGTACTCACCAAAAGTTCCCGCCATAGCTGTATAGTCTTCTGAAGCCACCATTACCATCCTGCCGTTGACTTTGCCGTAACCGGTAACGACACCTTCAGCAGGGATATCTTTTTTATCCATGCCAAAATGCACGGTTCGATTCTTGACAAAAAGCCCGATCTCGGTGAAAGTGCCTGGATCAAAGAAATATTCAACCCTTTCCCTTGCGGTTAATTTACCTCCCTTGTGTTGAGACGTTTCATCGATATGCTTTATTCTCTCAACTTTTTGTTTATATTCCTGATATAACTCGGGATAATCTTTATATGCCATTAAAGTTCCTCCTTGGCCGCCTTTTCGAATAAAAGGCGGGGACCGTAAAGATAAAAATCTGGAATCGGGGGACCTTGATATAAATTATCTTCGGTGTGGACTGAAGCCAGGCGCTTCTCCTTTCTTCGTCCTTAAGATTGGCTCCGTAGATAAAGATATTGGTTTAAGGAATTAGTTTCAAAAAGTTAAACGCTACTGTCCCGCGTTGAAAACATAAAGGCGATAGGACTGCGAACCAATAGGGCGTTAAACGGAGCATCTTTTTATTTCATGAAGGTTTTAAAAATCGCAACTATTTTACTTCACGTAAATCCTAATTGCAATTACATGTAACATTGCCGTTTATTTGACAGCCTTAATAATTCCCACTAAAATAGGGATAATTAAAACACGTCCGTAATATAATTCGTTTTATACTGAAAGGAGAAACAGGTGGGGATGAACATTGAAAAAGATAAGATTGAAAGTGCTCTGGGTAAAATCAGGCCATTTTTAGCTGCTGATGGCGGAAACGTAGAATTGGTAGACGTAGACGAGGATGGAACAGTAAAAGTCAGGCTCACCGGCGCCTGCGGCGGTTGCGCAATGGCGGAAATGACACTACGCAATGCGGTCGAAAAGACAATTAAAGCCGAGGTTCCAGCGGTCAAAGCGGTAGTCTCCGTCTGATTCAGGCCTCGCCTTATATAATCAATATAAACAATTCAAGACGGCCGTACCCTGCTGGTTCCGGTAAACGACAGATTAGAATGTTTCCGGCATACCGGATTATTAGCTTTTCCTAAGCCGCTGTTTTGTCCAGTTCAAAAGCCTTATGAAGCGCCTGAACAGCCTTATTCATCATTCCTTCTTCTATTATGCAGGTAATTCTTATCTCTGCAGTTGTAATTAACTGTATATTAATATTCTCCGCAGACAGAGTAGTAAACATCTTTGCGGCGTAACCCGGAGTATTTTGCATTCCGCTGCCGACAATACTCACTTTTCCAAGATTGGTGTCGCTTTTGCATTCCCTTGCCTTGAGTTTCTTAGCCAGGGGGTCTATCGTGCGCAGGGCTTTTGACAGGTCGGTTCGAGTTACCGTAAATGTGAGGTCAGCTAAATTATTTACACTGGCGTTTTGAACGATGGTGTCCACACTTATATCGGCGTCTGCCAGAGCCTGAAATATTTGGGCTGCCACACCGGGTTTATCGGGGAGACCCAGAATGGTTATTTTGGCTACATTGAGGTCCTGGGCAATGCCCCTGACTTTATTCCGTATTTCCATTGGTATACCTCCGTGGATTAACGTACCTGGATTTTCCGTAAAACTTGATGCCACCAGTATGGGCATAGAATAAATCTCACCCAGTTCAACCGCCCTGTTGTGCATTACTTTACTCCCATAGGAAGCAAGTTCTAACATCTCTTCATAACCGATCTCGTTAATTTTTACCGCGTCCGGGACCAGGCGGGGGTCCGCTGTAAAAACGCCCTCCACATCAGTATAAATGTGGCAGGCGCCAGCGTGAAGAGCTATAGCCAGCGCTACCGCTGTGGTATCTGACCCGCCTCTTCCAAGTGTCGTGGTGTCCATTTCCAAAGTCATACCCTGGAAACCTGCGACGATAACAATCTTACCTGATTTCAGTTCTTTAAGTATTCTCTCCGGCTCTATCTTGGATATCCTGGCCCGCCTGTGGATTTTATCCGTGAATATGCCCGCCTGGGCTCCGCTTAAACTTACGGCATCATACCATAAGGAACGCAGCGCCATAGCTACCAGGGTGGCGGAAATAATTTCACCCGTGGAAAGGAGGACATCAACCTCCCTCTCGTCCGGCTCACTGTGTATCTGCTGGGCTAACCTTAACAGATTGTCCGTGGTATTTCCCATGGCAGATACTACCGCCACCACATCATTGCCTTTCTCCTTGGTGGATGCTATCCTCTTTGCCACGTTTTTTATTTTGTCGGCATCAGCGAGAGAGCTGCCTCCATATTTTTGTACTATTAATGCCATAATTTTTCCTTAAGGTTAATTTTGTGTTCGATTTACCGGCAGTGACCCGATAGGAGTTTCAGCGTTCTTATGGTTGACAAGGTGAACGCCCTTTGATGTGGGCGTCGTAAATACAACTTTTGCCTTTAAACCCTGCTGCTTCCCGGCTCTCAACATTGCTTTACCGATGATTTCACCGTTATCCTGACACATTGCAAGAATAGTCGAACCGCTGCCGGACAAAAAAACGGCTGATGCGCCAGCGGAAAGGGCAGCCCTGAAAATAATCCCCATGGCCGGGAATAACTCCTGCCGGGACGGTTGATGTAACCTATCCTGGGTACCGAACTTAAGATATTCAAGTTTTCCCGTTGAGAGGCCTGTAGCCAAAAGAGCAACCCTGGATAAATTATAAACCGCATCGCCTCTTTCTACCAGCGGCTTGAGTATAGCTCTACCCCTGTCCGTCGGCATAGGAAAATCAGGAATAAAAAGGATAATGTTTAATTTCAATCCTAAGGGAATCCGGCAATGAAATAACTTTTTTTCTTCTCTAAAAACAACCTGACAGCCGCCAAAGAGGGCCGGGGCAACGTTATCGGCATGGCCTTCTATCCCGGCAGCTTTCTGAAGAAGCTGACTTTTATTCTCTGGTTTACCCAGGAGGATGTTGGCAGCATATAAACCGGCAACTATGGCCGCAGCGCTGCTGCCGAGCCCCCTGCTTAAAGGTATAGCGTTATTGTAACGCAATTTTAATCCCGGGACCTGCATATTTTGTTCAGAAAAAACCGTTTCCAGCGCCTTATAAACAACATTGCTTTTGTTTTTGGGCAAAGAATCAAACCCTTCCCCTTCCAGAATAAACTCCAAATTCGGGGATTGCTCTACTTCGAGTTCACTCCAAATGTTCAAAGCCATCCCAAGGCAATCAAAACCAGGGCCCAGGTTTGCCGTGGTGGCGGGAATCCGGAGAAGAAGACTATGTTCTGACAACTCTTCTTCTCGCTACGTAACCAGCGACCAGGGCTGATAACAGGCCAATAAGGGCAAAAAGAAACCCGTCGGCAATAATTGCGACCGGAGAACCAGTGGTATCTGGACTTTTGTGTACGGCCATCAGGATAACAGGCGCGGTCCACCAGGAAAGCAGTCCCATAAAAGCAGACAATATCAAATGGCGGGTTAATACACCATAAACAACAACAAAATATAAAGGCATAAATACGGGTAGAGGATTAGCAAGGCCGAAAATAAAACGCTCTAAAGAAACGGCCGTTTCAGGAGCGCTGAAAACCATGACTGCTTGAGCCATTATGATCAGCATTGCCCACAAAACGTACCTTCTCTTGCTGTGATATATACGTCTATACATGAGTTTGGATATTGTATCATGGATTATTATTCCCTACTACTGGCAACCGGGTTTGAAACCATTAAATTTAAAAATATTTGGTTCCTTCTCAAACTGAGTGGGTAAGAAAAAATGAAAGTACATAGATGAAGACATATACGATGGAGGGTTCGCCTGATGCGTCTTCTTTTACCCATTCCGACGAAAGTCGGAATCCAGTAATAATTATGAATGATTA
>JAUYHV010000330.1 GCA_030689845.1 Dehalococcoidia bacterium | reverse complement strand
TAATCCCCCTTTTTCAAAGGGGGAGAAGAGCCTCTCCCTTTCGTAAAGGGGGATAAGAGCCTCTCCCTTTCGTAAAGGGGGATAAGAGCCTCTCCCTTTCGTAAAGGGAGATTGAGAGGGATTTTCTTAACCACTTTAATCAGTTTCGCGGAACGCTCTGATTATGGTTTACTTTCATTAAAGCCACTCAGTGAGTATAATTTTAACAGGTGTTGATAATTTAACACATCGAAGGTATACCTTACAATACAATGGAACAAGGAAACAAAGAAGCCCTGCTTTACGATAAGCTTAGCGGTGGCGCAGTCCGCTGCCGCGTTTGCCAGTGGGAATGTGTCATACGCCCCGGTAAGCTGGGTGTTTGCCGGGTCCGGCAGAATGATGACGGAACCCTTGTCGTTTTAAACTACGGACTGGTCTCATCCGCCACCCCGGACCCCGTAGAAAAAAAACCCTTATTTCATTTTTTCCCTGCCACGAAAGTGTATTCTCTGGGCACCGTTGGCTGCAACTTCCACTGCAAGCACTGCCAGAACTGGGAGATTTCCTGCGGTAAGATTGACCGGCAAAGCCTGAAACCCGTTTCCCCCGCGGAGGCCGTCAGCCTGGCCGGGCAGCACAGTTGCAGGGGAATAGCCTGGACATACAACGAGCCTGCCATCTGGTTCGAATATACCCTGGACTGTGCCCGGATAGCCAAAGAGAACAACCTTTACACCGTTTACGTGACCAACGGCTACATTACCGGGGAAGGCCTGGACACCATCGGAAAATACCTGGATGCCTACAGGGTGGATATAAAAGGCTTCAGCGATACTTGTTACAGCCGGCTTGCAGGCATTCCCCGGTGGAGGGGCATCCTCGATGTGGCAAAAAGGGCCCAGGACAGGTGGGGAATGCACGTGGAGGTGGTAACCAATATCGTGCCCACCTTAAACGATGATGATGAGCAGCTAAAGGGTATCGCCGGCTGGATCAGGGACAACCTCGGTGAACTGACTCCCTGGCATATTACCAGGTTTTATCCCGATTACCAGTTGATGAATTTACCGCCGACCCCCATAGAAACCCTGGAACACGCTTACGACCTGGGAAGAAAAGCCGGGTTGAAATTCGTTTACCTGGGCAATGTCCCCGGGAACGACCGGGAAAATACGGTGTGTTACCAGTGCGGCAGACTCCTGGTGCGGCGCATAGGGTACGGGACAACAATAACCGGTGTAAATGGTTCCCGCTGTAATTCCTGCGGAGCCCCGTTAAACATTAAAGACGAGGGCTGGAAGCGGCTTTTTGTGGATTAGTTCCATCATTACTTCGTTCTCCATCCTGGTTGAAAGGAAAAATAAATGGACCCTTTAGCGAAACTGGCCAAAGATACCATCGAAAACCGGGTTTTAGGCAAACCCCCGGCGCCCCCCCAGGTAATAACCCCGGAGATGAAAGAAAGGGCGGGTGTTTTCGTTTCCATAAAAAAGCTCGGCGAGTTGAGAGGGTGCATAGGCACCTTCGAGCCTACAAAAGCTAACGTTGCCGAAGAAATCATAAGTAATTCCATAGCTTCTGCTACCAGGGACCCCAGGTTTTCTCCTGTTAAAAAAGAGGAGTTAATGGACCTCAGTTATTCTGTCGATGTCCTGACAAAAGCGGTGGAAGTATTTTCTAAAGATCAGCTTGACCCAAAAAAATACGGTGTAATAGTGCAGTGCGGATGGCGAAGGGGATTGCTGCTGCCCGACCTGGAAGGAGTTGACACCGTGGAAGAACAGATAGAAATCTGCCGGCGTAAGGCAGGAATTTCCCCGGTGGAACCCGTAAGGCTTTTCCGCTTCGAAGTAAACCGGCATTCCTGATATTAATTAAGAAGCTATGTATCCTGCTTTACTTGAATGACAATAAGTGGATAATGCTAATACTAAATTGAATAAGTTCGTGTTAATATCTTAATACCTTCGTAAATCTGGTGGCACAGGCGTCCCCGCCTGTGAGCGCCCGAATAATAATTACGCTTATTTTTACAACTAAGCGCCAGCCGCCCTCATCGGGTTCTAAATGACCTGACACCAGAGGAGTTTTTAATATGTTATTTTAAAAACCTTAGAAAGGAGGTGATGTGTCACTAATCTACTGAACGAGTAAAAGATAATTGACCCGCTCGAAAAACAGGTCTAAAATTTACAGGCAGCGGTGAGAAAACACCTAATCCTCGGAAGGGGATTGAAATTCAGGACAGGCACGGAGGCCTGCCCTCCGTTTATTGGGTAACCACAGGGGGTTACCCCTACGTCATCGGAAAAAAATGCGGCGGCGTTACAGGCGATTGAACCACCCGAGGAGCACTCCGACTTGTCCCGATTTATCGGGACTCTCGGAGCGGAGCCTGTGCGTCAACCGGTGAGAAAACGGTAAATCTTCGTAAGGGGATGTAATCTTGGTAGGGGCACGGCATGCCGTGCCCCTGTATAATTGAATAAATCCGTTGATTCTGAGAAAATCAGGTCGGGGAATATATTATAATTAATCGTGTAAATTTTTCGCGGGTCAAATAATTGGGAAACAAATTTAGAATAAACATATCAGGAGGCAGGTTATGGGTTACTGGTTCGACGGCATGGGGTGGTGGATAATGTTCGGGGGCTTGTGGATGATCCTCTTCTGGGGGGGATTGATATTATTAATTGTCTGGGCTATAAAAAAAATAGCCCGGATCGGGGAGTCCGGCCCCGGCGCCGCCGGGAAAAGCAGCCCCGTGGATATCGCAAGGGAGCGGTATGCCCGGGGTGATATCTCCAGGGAAGAATTCGAGCAAATAAAGCGGGACCTCTCGTAAACATTCCAGTGGTTGACGGGAAGGCCACGGCGGCAGTCAGAAGGCGCTATGACAGGAATGCCGCCGTATATGATTTAATGGAGGGCGCCGTCGAGCGGCTGCTTTTTTCCGGGTGGCGAAAGGTACAGTGGAGCAGAGTGCAGGGAAAACACATCCTGGAGGTGGGGGTCGGCACCGGTAAAAACTTCTCTTACTACCCGGAAAACGCCGATATTACCGCCATCGATTTTAGCCCGAAAATGTTGAAAATCGCCATTTCCAGGGCTGAAAAACAAAAAGTGAACGTGCGGCTGCAACAAATGGATGTGCAGTCCCTGGAATTCCCGGATAATATGTTCACTACCGTGGTGTCCACTTTCGTTTTTTGCTCGGTACCGGACCCTGTTTCCGGACTGAGGGAAATCAGGCGGGTTTGTCAGCCCGGGGGTAAAGTGGTGATGCTGGAACACGTGTTAAGCGCTAACCGCATCCTGGCAGCGCTCATGAATATAGCGAATCCCCTGGTGGTGCGGCTTGTTGGAGCCAACATTAACAGGAAAACGGTGGAAAACGTTGAAAAAAGCGGGCTGGTAATAGAAAAGGTCACGGAACTCGGCGCCGGAATCGTCAAGCTGATCGAGGCCAGGAAGCCTGAGTAATTAAATTGATATCGAGGGTGTTTTGAGGACGGGAGGTTAATCATCGTTCCCTTTTTTCAGGTAAAACGATTTTTGTTATGAATAAAACTTTAACAAAACCGGGCTATGCCGACCTTGACGGCATTTTTCATCCGGAGTCTGTAGCCGTGGTGGGTGCCTCCGAAGGGCTGGTGCAGATGGGGTTGCTGCGTCCATTTGTGACCTGCGGGTTCCCGGGCAAAATATATCCGGTCAATCACAACGGCGGGGAAGTCCTCGGATTGAAGGTTTATAAAAGTATTAAGGATATTCCCGGACGCCTCGATTACGTGGTGTTTGTTACCCCGGCTTCAACTATATCCTCCCTCCTGGAGGAATGCGCCGCCAAGGGGGTTAAGGCCGCCTCTTTTTTCACCGCCGGCTTCGGAGAAAGCGGGTGTGACGAGGGCAAGGCCCTGCAGGAAAAAATAGTGGAAATAGCCCGGCGGGAAGGGGTCCGGCTGATCGGCCCGAACTGCCTGGGTATTTACTGCCCGGCCGGCAGGATTTCGTATATACCGGATCCTCCCCTTAAAACGGGACCGGTCGGGTTTATTTCCCAGAGCGGGGGCAACGCGGTATATATCATCCGGGCCGGTGATCCCCGGGGTCTGGGTTTTTCCAAGGTAGTAAGCTATGGAAACGGTGTAGATATCGACGAAAGCGAACTCCTTGAATACATGGCCGGGGACGATGAGACAGAGATTATAGGCCTGTATATCGAAGGGGTAAAGAACGGCAGGAGGTTTCTGGACACCCTGAAAAAAGCGGCATCCCGTAAGCCGGTCATTATTTTGAAAGGCGGGTGCACCGATACGGGAAAAAGGGCAGCTTTAAGTCACACGGGTTCGATAGCCGGCAGCAAGGAGGTCTGGGACTCTACCGTAAGGGAAAGCGGCGCCATGACAGTCAATACCATGGAGGACATGGTGGACTACCTGGTAACTTTCACCTATATGCCGAAACTTCATGGAAACAGGGTGGGCATAGCCGGCTGGGGAGGGGGAGCCAGCGTCCAGGCGGCAGATATCTGCGAGGGCGAGGGATTTTCGGTGCCCCCGTTTCCGGAAGAACTGCAGCGGCAAATGGCCGGGTACTGGCTCAGGGCCGGTTCTATACTGGGGAATCCCGTGGACACGGTTTCCTGGACTGGAAACCCCGATAACTTCCGGAATATAATAAAATGCGCGGCAAACTGGGACGGGATAGATATCCTGATGCTTCAAATCGGGGTAATCGGCGGGCTGATGGGCATGGCCACCATGCTGGAGTTTCTTCCGAAAGTGGTGGACAGTTATATCGATGTCATAAAGGCAGTCCGCAAGCCGGCGGCCATTGTCTTGCATTCCAATGCTACCGCGGCAGGATGGGAAGCGTTTTACGTCCAGGCAGCTAAGTGCCGGGAAGCCGGCATACCCGTCTATCACTCCCTCCAGGGAGCAGCCAGGGCCTTGAACGCATATTACAGGTATTGTTCGCTAAAAAACCCTAAAATTTAATCTTCGGAGCAGATTTGAAAAGGTTAATTAATCCTCAAACAATATTCAGGATGGTAGGTTCCGCCCAGGGTTCGGTCTTACTGGGCAGAATATTCGGTATACCTATCCGCCTTCATTTCACCTGGTTTATCATATTCGCCCTGGTGACGTTATCCCTCTCTTTTAATTATTTTCCCCTCATGTACCCCGGCTGGGGGAGGCCCCTCCAGTTGATAACCGGCGTGATAACCGGGCTGCTGTTTTTTTCCTCGATAATCGCCCACGAACTTTCCCACAGCGTTGTATCCAAAGCCCTCGGCGTGCCCGTGAAAAACATAACACTTTTTATTTTCGGTGGTGTTGCCCAGATATCCAGGGAAGCGCCCCGTCCTATGGGAGAACTAAAAATGGCCGTTGCGGGTCCCCTGTCCAGCGTCGCCATAGGGGTGATATTTGGCGCTATCTGGCGCTTCGCCGGTCCGTATTCCCAGCCTGTGGAGGCGGTTGCGTACTGGCTGATGTTGGTAAACTTTGCCCTGGCTGTTTTTAACCTTATCCCGGGATTCCCCCTGGACGGTGGGCGTGTATTGCGCTCGGTCCTGTGGCAGGCAACCGGCGATTACCGGAAGGCAACCCGGGTGGCGACCAGGATAGGCCAGGGGGTGGCTTATGCTTTTGTATTTGGCGGCCTTTTAATCATATTTACAGGAAACATAATCAACGGGGTATGGTTCGCCCTGATAGGCTGGTTCCTGGAAAACGCCGCGTCTCACAGTTACCGCCAGGTATTGTTCAGGGAGGGCCTGGGGAATATAACCGTTTCCCGGGTTATGACCCCGGAATGCCTGGTAGTTTCACCTGATTTAACCATAAGGCAACTGGTGGAAGGATTCATTTTTCCCACCGGGGCCCGCTGTTTTATGGCCACCAGGGACAATAGACTGGAGGGCATAATCACCATGAAAGACATCAAATCGGTGCCCCGGGAACAGTGGGACCTGGCGACGGTGGAAACGGCCATGACGCCAATGCAGAAGCTGAAAATAGCCCGTCCCGGGGACGATGCCCTGACCGTGCTGGAACTGATGGACGAGGCGGATATCAATCAGATGCCGGTGGTGGAGGAAAACAGGATAGCGGGGGTAGTAACCAGGGCGAACCTCATACGGCTTATCCATGCCCGTTCCGACCTGCGGGTATAGTGTAGTGTCTCTAATATCTCTTTACAATTTGCAGTGCTACTGGTGTCATTCCCGCGAAAGCGAGAATCCAGGAACCCACGTATTATAGTGAAAAATCCCCCTTAATCCCCCTTTTTCAAAGGGGGAGAGGAGAATCTGCAAGAGCTTCTCCCTTTTGTAAAGGGAGATTGAGAGGGATTTTATTAAGAATGACAAAGATTGTAAGGCCATTTATGAGACACTACAATAGTTGTTTTTACCGGTGTGTTTGCCGCGGCATGGCGCTGTTTAAATGGATCCCGGCCGGCCTAAATCCCGTTTCCACCCGGTGTTATCTTTGATTCTGAAAGGGCGGGGTCGGAGAGGATTTTTGACAACCTCCTGGATAATTCCGGGGGTGAAACTTTGCCGGCCGATACTATCATTTTTAAGGCTTCATTGACCGGGATATCCGTACGGATGACCTCTTCTTCACTGGTGATTTCCAGGAAGCCGGACATGGGGTTGGGGGCCGTGGGTACGAAAATATTCAGCCGCTTTTCCCCGGATTCAGTACAGAACTCCCGGGTTATAAATCCCAGTGTCCACATGCCCCTCCGGGGAAATTCCATCAGGACTGTCTGAAGAAAGGCGGTCTGGCCGGACCGGGAAAAGCTTTTCAGTATCTGCTGGATACTGCTGTAAAGTTCCCGAATCATGGGCACCTTGCCGACCAGCGATTCGCCGAAGTGGATTATCCTCTTCCCGCCCACGTTGCTGGCCATTATTCCTAAAAGGTATATCAATACGATCGTCAGGGCTATTCCCAGGCCGGCAAAGGAGCGGCCCCATACCAGGCGGATGAAAGGCTGGAGGATGTTGTCCATCGTATTGAACATCCATTTCAATATCAGAGCGGTAGCGCCGAGGGGCACTGCCACCAGCAGACCTGCCAGAAAATGTCTTCTCATGTTCCTGCCTGAAAAATTTAGTAGTTTTCTAAAACTGCGCACCATTGTCCGGACCTCAGTGAGCATTCTCCCTTTTTCCGGTTTAGAAGGCGTTTATCTTATTATACTATCAACTGTCCCGCCGGGGGTAATTACCCTGCCTGGGGTGAGGAGTCCCTGAAAATACGAAGATTTTGTGGCTCTTTTTCATCTCAAGGGGGTAAACTCATCCTTACTCTGTCCAATATACATTATAAGATCTACCCGCCCAAGGGCGCATGGGGGTATACCCGGGTACTCGCATAGCTTCCATTCCGACGAAAGTCGGAATCCAGAATTCTATAAAATATCTTTGTACCTGTCCAATCAAACGAAAGTTTCCATTCCGGCGAACAAAAGTTTCCATTCCGGCGAACAAAAGTTTCCATTCCGACGAAAGTCGGAATCCAGGTTCCTATAAAATATCTTCATACAAGTCTCTCCATTCTGGATTTTCTCTTTCAATCAATTCTATTTTCCACCGCCTTT
>JAUYHV010000328.1 GCA_030689845.1 Dehalococcoidia bacterium | reverse complement strand
GCCAGGGCAATCTGGGCTGTTACTACGTGAATCGCGGAACTGACCCCAAGGAGAAAGCGGAATACAATTAGCTGCCAGAATTCGGTAGATAAAGCCATTCCGAGGGAACTGAGCCCAGTAATAACTGAAGCGAAAATGAGCATTGAGCGGCGGCCGAACCTTTCTGCCAGCCGTCCGGCAGGCAGGTCAGTTATTATCCGTGCCAAGCCGTAAACCGATACCAGAAAGCCGATCAGCATCACCGAAACATCAAAAGTTTGTGCATACAGGGGTAAGATAGGGGCAATAATACCATGCCCCATCTGAATGATAACAATCTGTATGCAGATAAGAAGGAGGACACGGTTCCCTTTGAGCGTCCGTATTCTCTGGATTGCCAATTACATTTTCCTTTGATTCATGAAATTATGAGTTAATGGCGCAAGCTTCAGGATTATCGCCCGGGGTTTACAAAATAAAAGCACCGCCGGGGGCATTTAAGAAGGTCTCCCGCGATGCATGTGTAAAATGGCCGAATCGCTTCTTGCTAATAATAATACTTCTTCGCTTAAATTTCTACCTATGGACTCTTTTAGAATTTCATAAAGCACACAAAAGTAAATATTCTTCTGCTGGTTGTGTGGGAAAGGTTTCCTTACCTGGGAATCACAACCTTAAAGGTGAAAAAGACCGGTTCGTGGATATTCGGCAGTATTCCAGGGACATACTTATTTGCTAAGGCGCTGTTCGCCTTACTTTTCGAGGTGCTGCCATCCATGTAAAAAAAGCAGACAATAAAACCAGGAAATAAAGCAGCGGAAAAGTTGGATAGTAGCTTCCGTAAAAATCATAGATCCAGCCTGTCAGCCAAGCTCCCACTGCTCCCCCTATAACGAAAGAACCCATGACAAGCCCGTTTATTACTCCCAGGTGTTTACCTTGAAAGAGGTCGGCAGCCGTGGCAGCCAGAAGTGGTGAAGAAACTCCGAAAGAAAAACCGAAAACCACCACGTAGATATAAGGTAACACGGGGCCGTAGGCCCCCCGCGAAAGTTGGAAAAATATCAATCCAACTATAGCTCCAAGGGCACTCAATGTGTAGGTTTTTTCTCTTCCCCACTTGTCGGACACAAAAGCGGCAACGGCCCCAAGAGTTGCCGTTAGACCAAAAATCCCGACGATGGAGGCGCCGAATTCTTTACCATATCCCGCATCTATCAGGAATGCCACCTGGTGCATCATTATGGAATAGGACCAGATACCATATGTAAATGCCATCATGACCAGGGACCACAGGCGTATAGTCCGGGCAGCCCCGCCCAGGGTCCAATCATTTGAGGCCCAGGCCTCATCAACGATGGTCATTTCCCGTTTTTTCCCCTTGTTATCGGTTCTGGTTTCTGTTGTCTCTTTAGCATCGTCTGCCTTTAAACCCATGTCTTCCGGTTTCTCCCGCAGGAAAAGGAATATCAAGGGGATAGGAATTACAATTGTTGAGGCAGCCAGAATTATATAAGTATTTCGCCAGCCGAAAGACAAAATTAGTATTTGAAGAAAGGGTACCAGCAGCATGGTCAGGGATAGGCCTGCCGTGGCTATTCCCATGGCCAGGCCGCGTCTCCTGATAAACCAGTTGGCTATGATAGTCAGGTGCGGCACATAGCCCAGTGAGAGGGTTCCAACGGCGGTCAGGCCAAAAGCAAGGTACATCTGCCAGACTGAATTAACCGCACTGCAAAACAATAAAGATAAACTAAGGGCGATGGCGCCCAGGGGAACAACCTTTTTTATCCCGTACCTGTCTACCAGACCACCGATAAAAGGCGCTCCAACGGAATAAACAACAAGGCTCAACGAAAGGGCACCCATGGTTGTAGCCCTACTCCATTGAAATTCTTCCAGAATGGCAACGAAAAAGATTGAATAGCTGTACCTGACAAGGTAGGCAATAATTATATTTACCAATGCCACAGAAACCACCACCCAGCCATAATAAAAATACGGTCTTTTTTCCGTTTTCAAATAAATTCTTTATCCCTGCCCTTTTTGTTGCAAAACCAGTCCATCATACAGCTAAAGCACTACGTTATCAACGTCAATATAGCGCTTTTTCAGGCAAATACGGTGATATAGGGTAACGCCGGGTAACGTTCTGCCAGGCTCCGTATTATTCAGAGGTCTTTTCTACCCGTTGGAACAGGGGA
This sequence comes from Dehalococcoidia bacterium, assembly GCA_030689845.1. Classification (GTDB taxonomy): domain Bacteria; phylum Chloroflexota; class Dehalococcoidia; order JACQUA01; family JACQUA01; genus JAUYHV01. Next base: position 145 of record JAUYHV010000328.1, on the reverse strand, counting down.
TAGTTGGCATGGAAAAGAGACAACAGCGACCTGGTTATACGGTTTGAGCTTCCTCCGAAAATAGCCTTCTATAAACTGCCATTCCGGCCTCCGAGCCGGAATCCAGTAGAGTTCTCGAACTGATCCGGCGTTCCTGGATTCCCGC
>JAUYHV010000325.1 GCA_030689845.1 Dehalococcoidia bacterium | reverse complement strand
AAATACAGGGATCCGGAATTGGTTGGGGGGAATACCGGACGGGCTATATTAAAGGTTGGATAGTACAGAAGACTGCGTTCACGTTTCAGTGGGCGCAAAAAGCGCTCTGGATGTTGCCAGGTCGGCCTGTGAAGAAGCTGGAAAAGTATTAATCAATCATTTCAGGAATTTAAAGGACGTTTCTCACAAAGGCAGGGGAAACCTTGTAACCGAAGCGGATATTTCTTCCGAAAAAGTTATTGTTGACATAATCAGACGAGAATTTCCGCGGGATGGTTTCATTACTGAAGAGTCAGCCTCTGAAGAGAGTCATACGGGGTATTACTGGGTTATCGACCCCCTGGACGGGACCAATAATTACTTTTTCGGACTCCCGCATTTCGCCATAAACATAGGGCTCCTGAGGAAAGAGGGGGACAGCGAGAACATAGTGCTCGGTTTAACCTATGCTCCGGTGTACAGGGAACTCTTTTATGCGGAACGGGGCAAAGGGACCTTTTTAAATGATGCCCCCGTTCATGTTTCCGGAGCGGGGAAACTGACGGACTGCCTTGTAGGCTATGACATGGGGTACAGCGATGAACGGGGTAAGGAGATGCTGGGGACAGCCTCCTCATTGTGGCCGGGAGTCCACAGCATGCGGGTGATGGGTTCGGCTGCCCTCGGGCTTGCCTACGTAGCCTGCGGCCGCTTCGGCCTTTATTTTCACAAGTATTTGTTTCCCTGGGACATTGCCCCCGGTATACTACTTGTCAGGGAAGCGGGTGGTATTATCGAAAATTGGGAAGGCGGACCGGTTACTCTGGATGGTAAAACCGTTGTGGCTTCGTCGTCGGTACTGATGGAAGAATTCCGGGCAAAAATATCCGGCAACCGTATCAGTGGCAGGTAAATCCCCCTTTTCCAAAGGGGTAGAGAAGTGTCATAAGCGGGGAGAAGACGGTCTCCGTTTCGTAAAGGGCACATTATTAAGCTTCTCCCTTTCGTAAAGGGAGACAGAGAGGGATTTTCACAGCAATCCATCATGTCAATTTGCATTTGACACCAGTGAGTATGAAAATGAACTAACATCTGCCATTCCGGGCTTGACCCGGAATCCAGGAACCCCCGTATTACCAGGATCTTTTCTGGATTCCGGCTCGGAGGCCGGAATGGCGACTTAAAAAGGTTATTTCCAGGCAATCTCACGAATAGTGTTACATGTAAAAATATATGAAAATCACCCGGTGAAAAATCCCCTATTAGACTATTACGCTGCCTTCTCGTAAAATAGTGGTTGAGAAAACAAAATAAACTTCACCTTTACAGGAGCCGCCAGAACATACATGATAGTTGAAATGAAGTCAGGGGCCGGCCGGGAAGAAGTAGATGGTGTGGTGCAGCGGGCTAAGTCGCTGGGATTGAATGTGCAGTTAAACATTGGCACCGATAAAACGGTGGTGGCATTACTGGGAAGCAACACGGGACAGATATCCACGGATTTATTTGCCGTACTTACCGGAGTTGAAAGTGTCACCCGGATTATGAAGCCGTATAAACTGGCCTCCCGGGAGGTTAAGGCAAGGGACACCATAGTCTCCGTTAACGGGATTGAAATCGGGGGTAAACGCATTGTTGTTATGGCCGGTCCCTGCGCTGTAGAGAGTGAAGAGCAGATGACCGAGGCAGCCCACGCGGTAAAACAAGCCGGGGCCAGTATCTTGCGTGGAGGCGCCTTTAAACCCCGCACCTCTCCTTTCAGCTTCCAGGGATTG
>JAUYHV010000320.1 GCA_030689845.1 Dehalococcoidia bacterium | reverse complement strand
TCCAGGTTAAACCCGACACGGATGTTCCCCTCGCCCTTTCCATGATGAATGTCATGATCAAGGAAGGCCTTTACGACAAAGACTTTGTGGAAAAATGGACGTCCGGTTTCGATGAACTGGCAAAACACGTGGAGGATTATCCCCCACAGAAAGCGGCTGAAATCACCGGCGTTCCCGCTGAACTGATAATAAAAGCAGCACGGACATACGCAAAAGACAAACCAGGCCTCATGGAAGACCACGTGGGGGTCAGCCACACCTACAACGGCTTTGCCGGCCATGTTGCACTGTGTCTCCTGCGGGCTCTCACGGGCAATTTCGATATTAAAGGCGGCGATGCCTGGCTCCCCTCGGTACCCCACTTCCGGGAGTTTCGTAATTACTCGATGTGGGACAACGTCACCACACCTCCCGTAGGGGCCGAAAGGTTCGGACTGTTCCTCAAGGTAGGCGAAGGTAACCCGCCCTGGGGCAGGGCCCACGGCTCCCTGATACCCCAGGCGATAACTGAAGGCAAGCCTTACCCCATAAAGGCCTCCATCATAATGGGGGCCAATCCCGTGGTTACCCTGGGGCCCAACCGCAAGGCCTGGGAGGAAGCCCTGAAAAAAGTGGAGTTCTCCGTGGTGATAGACCTGTTCATGACCGCCACGGCCAAATTCGCAGACATTGTCCTGCCTGCCGCATGGTGGCCGGAAAAGGTGGACCTGAGCGAGGGGACCCCGGCCGTAGGCTATGCCCTGCTCAAACAGGCCGCGCCTCCCCCGGGTGAGTGCTGGCCCGAATCCCGGATGATACTGGCACTGGCCAAAAGGCTGGGCATGGAAAAAGAGTTCCCCTGGAACACCGAGGAGGAGCTCATAGATGAGTTCTTCAGGCCCCTCACCCTGGAAGCCCTCAAGGAAAATCCCAACGGCATGTGGGTACCCGGCTGTAAACAACCCGACGACATCACTTATAAAAAATACGAACAGACAGGATTCAACACCCCTTCCGGCAAAATCGAGCTATACTCCCACATCCTGGAAAATGCCGGACATGACCCCCTGCCCATGTACTACGACTACCTGGAAATCCTGAGTGGGGAGACAGGCATGAGCCCGGAGGAAATTAAGAAAAAGTACCCCCTTATCCTGTCCAAGCACAACA
>JAUYHV010000307.1 GCA_030689845.1 Dehalococcoidia bacterium | reverse complement strand
GCCAGTGTGTGTAGTGGGCATAACGGAACAAATACTCTAGAGTATAGTGTAAAGAGTTTCCCACTCAGGGACAAGTAAGCGATATGTTACTCAGGGTAAATTTCTCATATGCAACGAAATGAATCCTCGTTTTTATCAGCTGAACAGGAAAGAACTGTGCTTATGGAGGCGGCACAAAGCGCCTTGGCATGTTTTGAGTTTTCTCCTGAAGAGTGGCAAGGAAATCCGGAGTTAGTCTTAGTAAGTGATGAAGGAGTACCCGAAAAGGTAAGGGAGATTTTTTATGCTCAAGCTAAGAATCGGTTTTCTAATCGGGTAAGGCTGGTGGTTACGAATGCTCCCCAAGGACCGGGGGAACCCTTTCAAGACGAAGCAGGGCAGGAAGTAGCGTCAGCGGGGAATTTGTTACTACTGACTAGTAACTCTCGGACCCATACCCCTCAGGCTAGAGAGGCTTTGGAGAAAGGGGCGCGGATTCTTTCCATGATGGGAGCCGATATGGATATGTTCTTACGGGGTGGTGGGCGCTTATCACCAGAAGAGACTCTTCAGGTTAGGGAGGATTTGCGGCGTATTGAACAGGTCTTTTCCCGGGCAAAGCGGGCCATTATTACCAGGGAGAGTCCAGGGGAGGGGTACCCGGCGTCCAGGCTGGAAATTAACATTGTTCCCGGCTCGGTAGTGGTGGATCATGGTCGTTTGGACCGGCCGGGAGAAGTGGCCAATTTTCCCTTTGGGGAAGTGATGTGCGTTCCGGCTCTTCAGGGAACTCAAGGAACCGTGGTAATGGACAGTGTGGGTGGAGTGGGGGCAGCCTACTTAAGAGAACCCCTACAATTCGAGATCGAAAATGGTAAGGCGGTGGCCATTACCAGTACGGGCGGGGAAGGAGTGGCTTTTCAGGAGAAGTTGCAGATGGTGCAGGAAAATACCCAGGGAAATCCCTTTGCCCTGGCGGAGTTCGCCATTGGAGCCAATCCCCGGGCGGTGCGGGAACGGGAAGGCCGTATGCATCCGGCTCCCTCTCCATATGAGGGTGAAAAGGCGGCCGGTACTATTCATCTGGCGTTCGGGAATAATATTTTTATCC
>JAUYHV010000305.1 GCA_030689845.1 Dehalococcoidia bacterium | reverse complement strand
AAAATGTTTATAATACCCCCAACTTGTCTTAAGGAGGAGAGTCGGAAATGCCTGTTACACTGGAATTATGGCGGAGTCCCACCGGAATTAACCAGAACGGACGGTGCTACCTGGAACCTGAAACCCTGGGGAAACTGGGAGCGGCACCGGATGATGTCCTGGAGATAAAAAGCCACCACGGGCGTATGGTGCTGGCCCGGATAGGGCAGTCCCTGCCCGGAGACAAGGGGAAGGGCTCCATCCGTCTCGACCGTTATTTAAGGCAGTCATTAAAGGCTTCCCTGGGAGAAAAAATCACGGCGGAAAAAGCGGCAACCGGATTCGTGAACAAGGTATTCCTGGCCCCCATGACCCCGGTAGCCGGGAGCAAAGACGAAGTGCGGTCTTTCCTGCACAAGTCGCTGGCGGCGGAAGCCTTTCCTTTATGCGAGGGCACCCTCTTTTCTCTGACGTTTCCCGGGGACCTGGGAGGCACCATCATCCAGGCAGTCGGTGTGGAAACCGGCCCCGGCATTTTCGGCCCCGACACCCAGGTGGAACTGGTAACGGAAGACAGTTCCGGGCCAAAAGTGAATTACGAGGATGTTGGGGGACTGTCCAAGGAACTTCAAACCCTCAGGGAACTGGTGGAAATACCCCTGCTCTATCCCCAGGCTTATTTGCAACTGGGTATCAGGCCGCCCAAGGGCATCGTTTTCCACGGCCCGCCCGGCGTTGGTAAGACCCACCTTACCCTGGCCATAGGTAACGAAATCGACGCCCATTTCGAGTTTATAAACGGACCGGAAATTATCAGCACGGCCTACGGGCAGACCGAGGCTATTTTGAGAGGTATTTTCGAAGAGGCCGGCCACCATGCCCCGTCCATTATTTTCATCGATGAACTGGATATCGTGGCTCCCCGCCGCGGTGAAAGCGGGACCCAGGCTGATACCAGGATGGTAGCCCAGTTATTAACTCTTATGGACGGCTTGACAAAGAGCGCCGGGGTTATCGTGATAGGCACTACCAACCGCCTGGACTCGGTAGACCCCGCCATGCGGCGGCCGGGCAGGTTCGATAAAGAAATGTTTATCAGCCCGCCGGATGTCGCCGGAAGGCTGGAAATTCTCCACATACATACCAGGGGCATGCCTCTGGATACCGATGTCATGGAATTTCTCCCCGAACTGGCCAGGAAGACCCACGGTTTCGTGGGAGCCGACCTTATGGAACTCTGCCGTGAGGCCGGCTTGAACTCCATGAGGCGGCACCTCAAGCTGGGAACGGGGACACCTTTGAGTGAGGCGGGTAGTTTAGACGGCCTGGTTGTGGGAAAAGGCGACTTCGAGCATGCGTTGACCCGCACCCGGCCTTCCGCCATGAGAGAGGCCCTGGTTACCGTTCCCAGCATACGCTGGGAAGAGGTGGGGGGTCTGAAAAACGTGAAAAAGCGCCTGAGGGAACTTGTTGCCATGCCCCTGCTGCACATGGATACCTTCGCCAAAATGGGAATAAAAGCTCCCACGGGAATAATCCTGAGCGGTGCCCCCGGCACAGGCAAAACCATGCTGGTAGAAGCACTGGCTGCCGATTCCCAGGTCAATTTTATCGTTGTGCGGGGCCCCGAGATATTCAGCAAGTGGCTGGGGGAATCCGAAGAAGAGATACGTCACCTCTTTGAACTGGCCCGGCGGGTAGCCCCTTCAATCCTGTTCTTCGACCAGGTGGACGCTATAACTCCCAAGAGGGGACAGGACGTCAGTAACAAGACCACGGAGAGGGTTGTGAATCAGATCCTGACGGAGATGGACTCCATCGGACCCCTGGGCGGTGTGGTAGTAATGGCAGCCACCAACCGCATCGACCTGATCGATCCTGCCATGCTGCGCCCGGGCAGGTTCGGCACGGTGATAAATATCCCCCTGCCCGACGAGGAAGAACGGGGGGAAATTTTCGCCATTTACCTCAAGGGAGCAAAGTTCGCCAAAGGTAGCGCCATGGAACGGGTAATAAAAATCATGGCGCCGCTGACTGAAGGTTATTCGGGAGCATACATCCAGGCGCTTTGCCAGGAAGCGAAACTCTCCGCAGCCAGGAAAGGCAATTTTGGTAAGCCTGTGCCCCTGAGATTAGAGGATTTCAAAGAAGCCCTGGACGCCATCAAGCTTTCTTTCAGCCAGGTCGAATAAAAGCAAGTATTTTAGTATCCATAATTAAGGAAGACGGGAGATGGGAGCAAGCGTAAGCAAGGAAATTGTCCGGCTGACGGCTCCCGCTTTCTCTGCCTTTAACTTTTGACGTTTAATATTATTGTTTTGGGGGGTTTCATGGCGTACTATAAAGATTTGAGGGAATACATCCAGACGCTGGAAGCAGCGCAGAAGCTTGTCAGGATAAGCAAGCAAATCAATAAGGATACCGAGCTGCACCCGCTGGTGCGGTGGCAGTTCCGGGGTTTGCCCGAAGACCAGAGGAAAGCTTTTCTTTTCGAAAATGTGGTGGACGTTAAAGGCAAGAGTTACACCATACCCGTGCTGGTGGCCTGCCATGCCGCCTCCCGGGCGATTTATGCCCTGGGGATGAAATGCCGGGAAGAGGAGATAAACGAGAAATGGACCCAGGCCCAGCTCCATCCCGTCAATCCGGAAATGGTCGATAACGGACCGGTACACGATGTCGTATTAACCGGTGATGCCCTCCTGAAGGCAGGGGGACTTGGCATGCTGCCCGTTCCCATATCGACTCCAGGTTTTGACAACGCACCGTACTTCACTTCGGCCTGCTGGGTCACCAAAGACCCGGAAACCGGTATCAGAAATGTCGGTGTCTACAGGAACCAGATAAAAAGTCCCACCAGGCTTGGCGTGAGCAGCAGCCCGCCGAAAGACCTCTGGACCCACTGGGAGAAATGCCATGACCGGGGCATTCCCCTGCAGGCAGCCGCCGTCATCGGGGCGCCTCCCAACGTTGGCTTTACCGCCGTAGGCAAGGTGCCCTACGGAGCCGACGAATTCAGTGTTTCCGGCGGCATAGCGGGTGAGCCGTTAAAGCTGGTGAAGTGTAAAACCGTGGACCTGGAAGTGCCGGCCACGGCCGAGATTGTCGTGGAAGGCATCATACCCACCGATTCCCTGGAACGGGAGGCCCCCTTCGGAGAATATACGGGCTACATGGGCGGTGAGATGATAAATCCTTACATGAATGTTACGGCCATTACCCACCGCAAGGATCCCATATTCGTAGCTTTCCTCAGCCAGTTTCCTCCCAGCGAAAGCAGCAAACTGAGGCAAATATCTACGGAAGCCCTTTATTACAAGCACCTTAAATACGATTGCAGCCTGCCAAACATCCAGGAGGTGGCTTTCCACGAAAGCAGCGGTTCCTGGCAGTACTGCGTCATAAAAATGAAGAAGACCCACCCGGCCCAGCCCTGGAAGGCGCTGTATGCCGCTGCCAACCTGGATAACCACATCGGTAAATTTATTATTATAGTGGACGACGATATCGACCCCCGGGATGCCGATTCCGTAAACTGGGCCTTGAGCTTCAGGGTCCAGCCCCACAGGGACACCCACGTGACCTACGGGAAAATCCCCGCCCTCGACCACTCCTCGGCTCCCCCCGACCACCCCGAGCGCCGTTACCCCCTGCCCCGGGGCTGCTCATCCATGCTCATCGACGCCACCCGGAAATGGGGTTATCCCCCGGTATCGCTGCCCAAAAAAGAGTTCATGGAACGGGCCAAAGAATTGTGGGATGAACTGGGTTTACCTGCCCTCAGCCCCAAAGTGCCCTGGCACGGCTACTCCCTGGGCTACTGGACCAAAGAGAATGAAGAGGAAGCGGAACTGGC
>JAUYHV010000293.1 GCA_030689845.1 Dehalococcoidia bacterium | reverse complement strand
GTAGTGTCTCATAATTGGCCTTACAATCTTTGTCATTCCGGGCTTGACCCGGAATCCAGTCTGTTGCTCTGGATTCCCGCTTTCGCGGGAATGACACCAATGGCACCGCAAATTGTAAAGAGATATTAGAGACACTACACTAAATAAACGGTGATTAACCTTTTCAGGCGGGCGTCTTTTTTCCCCGGGCTTCTTTTTGGTTGCCATTTTTACTCTCGTTATCTTCAGGCTTGTTCGGAGGGTTTGGCTTGACAGCCGTGGAGTAGACTCCCTCTTTAACCAGGATTTTATAAACTTTAAGCCCTTCCGGCGTGGGTTCGTACCGGCCAAGGGCGAGGTGGTCTCCGGACAGGGATTTAATCATGTTTGCGCTAATCAGGGACTTCAAGGAAACGTCGCCCAGGTAACCCGATGGATGCACCTGGTGGTCCGGCACCGGCTGCCCCGTTTTTTCATAGTTACGGCAAATAATACCCAGCAAAACCACGGGTTCCTGCTCCAGGCACTTAATCAAATTATCCATCGCCTCGGTCTTTCTCAGGGCGTTAATTAAGTCCTTATGGGTCTTGATATTATTGCTCATAACCTGTCCTTGATACGAATTTATTAGTCCGGTTTTCTGCCAGGTTCCGGGTACTGGGGTTTCACATGTTATATTTTAACACTTATTGCCGGATATAAGAATAATTTACAGGTTGCGCCGAAAGAGTCAGCCATAATTTCCCCCTTTAGTAAAGGGGGAATAAGGGGGATTTTTCACCGCTTCGCGAAAGGTTTTTATACAGGTTGCGCCTTGCGTCCCGGGTTTCCCTTGCGTATTATTTATTCAATATGATAATATGGTAAAAACCTGCTAAGGATAGCAGCATCGGGGTGTAGCGCAGCCCGGTAGCGCACCTGAATGGGGTTCAGGTGGTCGGAGGTTCAAATCCTCTCACCCCGACCATAGCTCCAAAAAAAGATGTTGCGACATCTGAGGTCGGATGTCAATAATGGACACCAAACCTTTTTATGCTGCCACCAGTTCTGCATAGAATCTTTGCTCATAGGCCGCCGGGGACAGGAAACCAAGTCTTGCCTGTCGACGCTGCCGGTTATAGAAGATCTCGATATACTCGGTAATGTCCTGTATCGCCTCCAGCCTGGTCCTGTACCGGCGGTGATGGACAAGCTCCTGCTTGAGCGTTCCCCAGAAACCCTCCATAGGCGCGTTATCGTAACAGTTACCTTTCCCGCTCATAGATACCTTCATTCCGAACCGGTTGAGGAGATCTCTGTACTCATGGGAGCAGTACTGGCTGCCACGGTCAGAGTGGTGAGTCAACCCCTTAGCAGGGCATTTGGTTTCAATTGCTCGAAACAAAGACTCGCTGACAAGATTCCTGGTCATCCGCGCTCCCATGGCGTACCCAACGATATTGCCGGTAAAAAGGTCCTTATGGC
>JAUYHV010000291.1 GCA_030689845.1 Dehalococcoidia bacterium | reverse complement strand
GGCAAAGTTGAGCTTTATTCGACCATCCTGGAATCCCAGGGCTATGACCCTTTGCCTTATTTTGTTGAACCTAATGAAAGTCCTTACTCAACGCCGGAACTGGCTCAGGAATACCCGTTAATCCTGTCAACCGGGGGGCGTCTGCCCTATTATTTCCACAGCCAGTACCGCCAAATACCCTGGCTGAGGCAGCTTCAGCCGTATCCGCTGGTGCAGATTCACCCGGATACCGCTGAAGGCCTGGGCATACAGGATGGGGACTGGACCTGGATTGAGACACCGCGGGGAAAAATAAAACAAAAAGCTCAATTGTTCAAGGGCCTCGATCCGAGGGTGGTTATAGTCCAGGCTTCCTGGTGGTACCCGGAGATGCCGGCCCCCCAACACGGGTTTATGCTCAGTAATGCCAATGTGATCACGGCCAACGATCCTCCTTTCGATCCCGCCATCGGTTCCACCAGTCTGCGGGCTTTGCTGTGCAAGGTCTACAAGGTGGAGTGATTTTGTTGATATAATCAAGCTTGGCGAAAAAACAGAATTGCCGGGGATGTTCAAAGACTCCGGAATTCCGTTTTTATTTTAATGGTGATATACTTTTAATACCCCGGTGAGCCACGTTAATTAATCATTACCCCAACGGGACTGTTATTCATAAAAATGCTCTACGAGGAGAAATAAGTTGCCCAAAATATATTTACTCGACGTAACCAACAGGGATGGTGTTCAGACAGCCCAGCTCGGTTTGTCCAAACTGGAAAAAACCATGTTGAACCTGTATTTGAACGAGATGGGAGTGTTCCAGAGTGAGTTCGGTTTTCCGACGACGAAACACGAATCGAATTATCTTCAGGCTAATATACGCCTTGCGGAGATGGGAGTTTTAAAACCCATTAAACTGGGTGGCTGGATACGGGCCACTGCTGAAGACGTGGAAACAACTTTTAAGATGGTTCCAGACATTCGCCACCTTAACCTGTCCATCTCTACGTCGGACCAGATGATAAACGGTAAATTCCTGGGCAAGAAAAATAAAAAAGACATTATTAATATGATGGTCGAATCGCTGGAGGCAGCCAAAAGCTATCCCGTCGAGAGCATCGGTATAAATGCGGAAGACGCATCGCGAACTGATGTGGAATATTTGATGAAATTCGCTAAAGCGGCCAAGGACCACGGCGCTGACAGGTTCCGCTACTGCGATACCCTGGGATATGATAACCCCTTTACAATATATGATGCTATCAAGACCATCGCGGAAAATGTGGGTATACCCATAGAGATTCACTGCCACGGCGACCTGGGGATGGCGGTAGCAAATTCCCTGGCAGGAGCCAAGGGGGCGCTGGATGGCGGTCAGGATGCCTATATTAACACCACTGTAAACGGCATAGGGGAAAGGGCGGGGAATGCCGACCTGGTAGCGGTGATATTGGCGATTACCAAGTCAAAAGGTTTCGCCGGACGTTATGAACTCGGGAAGCCTGTCGACCTGTCAAAAGCCTGGAAAATAGCCAAATATGCCAGCTATTCCTTCAAGGTCCCGATTCCGATAAACCAACCTGGAGTGGGAGCAAATGCCTTTGCCCATGCCTCAGGCATCCACGCCGACGGAGTATTAAAAGACCCCGAAAACTACGAACTCTACGAGTACTCCGAACTGGGACGGGGGGAGGCTGAAATGGTGGAGACGGGAAGGAAGATATGCTCGGGTGAATACAGCGGAATATCCGGATTCAGACATATTATGGGAGAAATGGCCGTCTCGTTTTCCAATGAAGAAGAAGCCAGGCAGGTCTTGGAACTGGCCAGATATGCCAACGTGGAATGCCAAAAACCCCTGGTGGAAGACGAACTGTTGTTTATCGCCAAGTATCCAGACATTGCCAGGCAGCTTTTGACGCTGGTACCGTCTTAAAACTCTTTCATCCCGGCCCCTAAAACGTTAAGGGGGTCAGTTACCGCCCGATACCGCTTGCTTCAGCCCGTGGAATACGCGTTTTTGTCTTTCAATATACCAGTACATATAGAGAATAAAAGCCAGGCATCCCAGGGCTGCCAGGGACATGTATACCCATCCCTTTGAACCGATACTCTGCCATAGATAAGCCAGGGTGAGGAAAAGACCGGTGGCGAGATGGCTGGTTACCATGAGGCCGTTGGCCGGCGCCAGGTCGAAGGAACTATCATAATGCTTCCAGGCATGGAGTAAAGCCTTTACGGCGAGGGGAAGCGTAACCAGGGCAATGGCCGTGACGGCAGGCATCTGCCCTGTAATTATTCCTCCAACGAGGACGACATAAGCTCCTGTCAGCAGGACGCCGAAACCTGTGACCGCTTTTTGTTTTCCCAGGCGTACAACCCATGTCTTCCTGCCGACTTTATTATCTGCATTGAAGTCCGGGAACTCGTTGATATACAGCACGGCAGATATTAAGAAGGCAACGGGAAGGGATGCCAGTACGGGCAGCCAGCTCAGGGACTGGGTCTGCACGTAATAAGCGCCGAGGGCCATTAAAGGGCCGAAGTTCAGTCCCACTATAAGTTCGCCGAGTCCCCGGCTGGACCAGTTGAAGGGTTTGCCGGAATAGAAAAACCCGGAAAGGATGGCGATTGCTCCCAGGATGAGTAGGAAGGGGCCGCGTGTCCAGGCGAGGAACAGGCCGATGGCGGTTGCCAGGACAAAACAAATCAGGGCTTCAGCCAGCACCTCGAGGGGAGACATAAGTCCGAGTTGAATAAGGCGGCTTCCACCGCTGAAAGGCCGGACGAACTCTACGTTGGCTTCATCGTTTCCACTGCTGTGATCGAAATAATCGTTGATTATATTGGTGCCTGCCTGCATGAGGATCCCCGCGAGGAGGGCCAGCAGGAAGTAACCGAAGTTAAAACTTCCGATAACGGACCAGGCCACGGCGCTGCCCAAAAGGACCGGCACGATGCTGGCAGTTAAAAAAGAAGGACGCAGTTCCATCCACCAACTGTGAAGTTTCATCTTGAGGCGGCTCCAGTCGCTGACCCTGGAGACATTACCTGGAAATTCAAGAACGGTGGGGGGAATCCCCTGTACGATTTCACCGAAAATCCGGTATTTAATGGTCTCAGGGCTTATTTTGATATAGTCCAGCATCCCCTCGTTGCCGGTCTCCTTCATGTATTTGACCACGGGGGACTTCACGGCTGTTATCTCAAGGGCTTTTCTTTTTTCATCGGGGTCCGTTATGAAGGACGTGGCGCCTGTGATTTCTATCTCCCTGCTGGTGTTGATATCCTCGTTCCGGGGAGAAACCAGGATAGAGATGGACGGCTGCCGGGTCATCTGGAGAGTCTTGGGGTCCCCTTTCATGGAGGCAACGTAGAAATTGAAGTCCCTGTCAACGGCGATGTGCATCATGCGGGAGCGCAGCTTTTCCCCTGCGGAAGTGGAAACGACACCTACATCCGTACGTTCCAGGTCGTGTAGAACTTCTTCCCTTGAATGGCTCATACTGGTCTTTCTTGCTCCGCTAGGATTAAAATTTAACTTTTATTATCAACTCAGCCCAAACTAACGAATCCACCCAGCGTATTTGGAGTCTTTACTGCTGACCCAGTACTGTGAGAACGCTTGCTCTGCATCTTTATGCTCAGGTCTCATTGTAATTAAAACCGCTTGGCTGTCTACGATGTGGTGGAACAAGAGAAAATCAGGCGTAAAAGCGTTACTGGTCGCATCTATTATGACTTGACCATTTATGAGCCAGTCTTCAGGATTAGACGAATTATAAGAGTTCACGGAACTTATCTCGGTAACCCATATCCAGCGAGGCATCGGCTTTCCCGCTATGAGCGCTTTAACAAAGGGATCCATCCCGCTACTCTTTGCTCTCTCCTTGTATTCGTTTGATAGCACAAGATAGGTACGAAGTACCAAGTCTTCTGACAAGGGTACTTCATTCCGCAAGTGCCACCATCGAATGACACGCGCGCTTTTGCTTTCCGCTTGGTCGGCAGTAAGGAGAACATTTTGCGGTAAAGGGATAATTATCCCCCAAATGTTGGCAATCTCCTCGCCGCCGCTATAATTCGAAAAAGGCATGTTGATATCAATTGTAATGGGGCATTTCCATTCTTCCAAGTCAGCCATGGTCACATTGGAGTTTAATGCCTTAATCCTTGTTGCCAATGTTTGACTATCAATGAAGGTCAGTTTCCGGTAAGGCCCACGCTGGTCATCATTGACTAATATACTGGGTACCCATTCTGAACTTCTTGCAAATTTAATTGAATGCTCACCAGGCCATGAGACCTTTGTTTTGAATGGACTACTAATTGGCAGATCATAACCGTGTCCTACACCGACAATAGCGTGGCCTTCACCGGCCACAAAATTGCATAGCAAAATAGGAGGTATTTCAGACTCTATATAGCTGTATATATCGTGTTTTGCTTGTTTTTGACTGTAAACACCTATTAGTAATGGGTCATAGTCCATAGCGCGCAGGCAGTGAAGCATCTGCTCGGCGACTAGACCCTCTGAAGGCATTGGGCGATTTCCAATCAGATATTGTGTGGCCAGTTGCGTTATTTCAGATGTAGAACGTTGCTGCAGCCCGAATCGTGTTCCCATAATAGTAGTGCTCACCCATATAGCAGATGAGGCACATGCGGCTACCATCGTATCCTGTTCTATGAAGGCTGACCCTTCAACACTGAGTTTGTGTCCTGCCAAGTTAACTTCAAAAATACCTTGGCAGGTAGGAAACTCTAACACAGGCTGATACCTAAGTCTTTTGAGTACTGTTCTACCTATTCTTCTACGAGTAAATGGACGTAATACGCAAAACCCCAAATATGAACGTTCAAGCTCTCGCGTGCTTTTTGTATAAAGATAATCCGATGGTAAACGCCGGGCGAAAAAGTGTAACCTGGTACACTCAGTTTCGACTTGCCGAAATGACTTGGCGTAATAGGAAGACAGTGCTTTAGTGTGGTCCTTATCCCGGTACCTCTGTTCGATGACTATCGTTTTGCAGATGGATGTTGATTTACCAGCCTGTGGCGCAAGTATGTAATCGAGGATAGCATAGGTAACCGGAGGATTTAACGTCCCTTTATTAAGTAGTAGGGCTTCTATTTTCTGCCGGCCCTTTTTATTAGTAGGGTAAATTATGCTAAACCACTGGTACGGGTTTTCTGGCGTTACTTC